>NZ_VPBE01000010.1:0-98351 GCF_013418895.1 Acinetobacter sp. YH12116
TTTAAGTCAATAAGTTCACAAAAATGGCTAAGTGATGGGAGAGCATGTTCAAGAGTGGATTCTAAATGTTCAGATAAAGACATAAAAAAATGAGCGTATTTACATACACTCATTTTTACTACATTTTTCTAATATTTGCTTAACTGACTGGCATTACATCTACGGATGGGCTTTTTCTTGGCGGAGATATTTATTGTTAACCAGTATGATCCAAACGCGTACCCAAGGTTTCCAGATGAGTCGGGAAATGCTGGTTTTTGCGGTCTTCAAAATAATGTCTTAAGGTATGTTCCACGCTTGGGAAGGCTAGTTCTGCCCATGGAATTTCATCTTCGCTAAACAGACGCGATTCAATAGTTTCTTCACCCGCCCCAAATTGACCTTCAATCAGCTGCGCTTTAAACAGCACATAAATCTGGCCAATCCGTGGAATGTTGTACATGCAGTACAGCTGCTCAATCTCGATTTCCGCTTCTGCTTCTTCACGGGTTTCACGTGCCGCGCCTTGTTCCATGGTTTCAAACAGTTCCATATAACCGGCAGGTAGGGTCCAGAGTCCATAACGCGGTTCAATGGCACGGCGGCATAATAACACCTGATCTTCCCACAGCACCAAAGCACCGCAAATCACTTTCGGATTCACATAATGAATACTGCCACAATGGCTGCAAACACGGCGTAACTGATGATCGCCTAAAGGAATTTTTTCCGTTGTTTTATGTCCACACGTTCCGCAAAAGTTCATATTCAGCATCAACGATAAAGTTGCTGATCAGCATAACTGAAAAAATGAACTTTGGCATCATTTCTATCCTTTTGCCCAGAATTTCAGCTATGATGAAAGTCAGGCAATCAGGATAATAAAAGATGGTAGAGCATTCATTGACACAGGAATTGCAACAGCGCTTACGCTTCTCGCGAAGTATGCGTGAGGCGCATGCGGCCGTGTTGATTGCAATTACCGATGAAGCTCAGCCGAAAGTCCTGCTGACCCGCCGCTCGGCCTATTTAAACAGCCATGCCGGTGAGGTGTCTTTCCCGGGCGGCAAGCGCGATCCACAGGATACCAGTAATATTGTGGTGGCACTGCGCGAAGCACAGGAAGAAACCGCGCTGAATCCTTTTGATGTGGAACTGATTGGCGATTTGCCAATGCAAAAATCGCGTAATGGCATGCTGGTCAAACCCATTGTCGGCCTGATTCCACCCGAGGTGCAGCTGTCAGCGCAACCGACCGAAATTGACCGTATTTTTTTCGCCTCTTTAAAAAATCTGATGGAAGCGCCGCCGGTGCCATATGAGGTGCGCTATGCCCATCAGTCCTTATATTTTCCCAGCATGCGCGTTGAAAATGAGATTGTCTGGGGATTAACTGCACGGATGCTGGTGGCTTTATTTCAGTATGGGCTGGATTATCAAAAAGAATGGCCATTTTTACTGAATTCACCGACGTTTCGATTTAAATCATCTAAATAGGGAATTTTAATGTTGTATAAATTTCAGGGCATTGCCCCAAAAGCATTACATCAACCATGGGATGGTTGGGTCGCCGAAACCGCAACGGTCATTGGTCAGGTGGAGCTGGGCCGGCAGGTGAGTATCTGGTTTGGCGCGGTAGTGCGTGGCGATAACAGCCTGATTCGTCTTGGAGATTTTAGTAATGTCCAGGAAAATGCGGTGCTGCATACCGATGCGGGTATTGAGATGCAGATTGGTAACTATGTCACTATCGGTCATCAGGCCATGTTGCATGGCTGTACCATCGGCGATAACAGCCTGATTGGTATTAACGCGGTGGTGCTGAATCATGCCGTGATTGGGAAAAACTGTATTATTGGCGCCAATGCGCTGATTCCGGAAGGCAAAGTCATCCCGGATAATTCGGTGGTGATGGGTTCTCCCGGCAAGATTGTAAAAACCCTGGATGAAGCAGGAGCGGCCCGTCTGAAACTGAGCGCCTTACATTATGCCGAGCACTTTCAGCATTTCCAGCAGCTGGAAAAAGTCGAACTTTAAGATACCTAAAAGCCAGTTTGAAACTGGCTTTTTTCTGTGTGAAAGCCGGTGAAGTTCTCGCCTAGTGTCTAGGAGTGGAGTATGATAGCGGCCAGTTTTTAAAATTTAATTTTAAGGTTGTGCATGAAGTTACTGGCATTGGAAACTGCCAATGAGCAGTGTTCCGTTTCGATTGTAAATGACACGCAGGAACTGTTTTTTCAGTTGGATGAGCGCGCCAAGGCACAAACCCAAACCATTCTCCCGATGATTGAGCAAGGTTTTGCTCAGACCGAAACGGCCACTGCCGATTTAACCGCAGTGGCCTTTAGCCGTGGCCCGGGCTCGTTCAGTGGCGTGCGGATTAATGCCGCGGTGGCACAGGCACTGGCCTGGTCACATGATCTGCCGGTCATTCCGGTATCGACCTTGCAGGCACTGGCACAAGCGGCTTATCGGCTAGCAGGTTTAAGCGCGGTAACAGCAGTGCTGGATGCGCGGATGAATGAAGTCTATATCGCCAGTTTCCAGTTAGATGCAGAAGGCATTATGCAGCCGGTGAGCGAAGAACAGTTATTGGGCTATAGTGATGCGGCGGCCGTAGCGCAGTCCCCATTAGTAGGCTCAGGTTCAACCTTATTGCAACAAGAACAAACACAATACAAAGACTTAAGTGCAACGGCGCAAGATATTGCTACCATTGCACGCGTATTGGCCCAACGTGAAGCATGGGTCAGTGCGGAATACGCATTACCGGTGTATTTGCGGGATAATGCTTGGAAAAAAATTCCAGAACAAGGCAAATCATAACTAGGATTTTCTATGGATTTTTTACTGCTGCTGAAAGCGGCAATTATGGGAATTGTTGAAGGAATCACAGAATTCTTACCAATTTCCAGTACCGGCCATTTAATTTTGGCTTCAGAACTGATGAACTTCTGGACCAAAGAAAAAAGTGATGTTTTTGTAATTGCCATTCAAATGGGGGCAATTGCAGCAGTGATTTATGAATACTGGACCCGGCTTTGGGGCGCAGCCACCGGCATGTTCACCGGCGAAGAAACCGGACGCCGTCTGGGCTTTGGCCTGATTCTGGCCTCACTGCCGATTATGCTGATTGGTTTGACTTTCGGGCAAACCGTGAAAGCGATGTTGTTTAATGATATCGCCGTGGCCATTGGCCTGATTATTGGTGGTCTGATCATTATCTGGATTGAGAAACATCCACCTCAAGTACGGGCGCAGGAAGTTGAAGACCTGACCTATAAAGATGTGATCTGGATTGGTCTGATTCAGGTACTGTCTTTAATTCCGGGCACTTCCCGTTCGGGCGCGACCATTATTGGGGCGATGTTCTTGGGCGTATCGCGTAAAGCAGCGACGGAATTCTCGTTCTTTCTGGGGATTCCGGTGATTATTGGCGCCGGCTTGCTGGATTTATATCAAAGTTATGATGTCTTCCAGACCACCCAGGACTGGACCGTACTGAGTGTCGGGATTATTGTTTCTTTTATCTCTGCATTACTCTTAATTCGTGCGCTGGTGGCCTATGTGGCCAAACGCGACTTTATGATTTTTGCCTGGTATCGTATTGTGTCAGGCCTTCTGATTTTACTCTTTGCATATACAGGCTGGACCTTATGGTAAGCGAACTTCGCTGCTATACCGAACCCGCATTTTTTGAGAAAGCACAGCACTATCAGGCTGTGCTTTCTTCACGTGAGGTTACCCTTCAAATTGATGTCATCGACAAACTGAATGCACGTTTTTTAAGACTGCATCCGGAGATGGCGCTGTGCGTTGATGCCGATGGCCTGTGGCTATGTGCGCTGGGCATGAAAATGCAGCCAGACTGGCAGGCTGAAATTCCGCGTTTAAAACGCGCGTCATTAAAGTCAGAAATGCTGGCCCGTGCCTGTAACCTGGCGGAAAAACCGCAGCTGATTGATGCAACTGCAGGTCTGGGCCATGACAGCTTGCTAATGGCACATCTTGGTGCTGAGGTGACGCTGGTGGAACGGCATCCAATTTTGTTTAGTTTATTGGAAGATAGCTACCAGCGCGCCCTACAGGACCCGTTTTTAAGCAAGGTTGCCGCACGCATCCAGCTGGTTTTTTCCGATTCGGCTGATTACTTAAAAGCGCAGGCAGAAGCAGGGCAGGCTGTTGATGTAGTGTATCTGGATCCGATGTTTCCACAGCGTGACCAGAACCAGCAGGCGGTAAAAAAACAGGCACAAGTCAAAAAGCAGATGCAGCTGCTGCATTTGTTATTGCCGGAACATGGTGAAATGGATTTGGGCGATGCCTTGCTACCGCTGGCGCAAAAAATCGCCAAACGTGTGGTGGTTAAGCGACCACGTCTGGCGGTATATCTGGCCGGGCAAACACCGGATCATCAATGGACCGGAGATGCCTGCCGCTTCGATGCCTACTTCCAGCAGGACGCGACCAAAGTAAACGGGTAATCGCTTCAAAACTGGGCAAAGATTTGTTATATAGTTAAAAAAGAGCATTGATAATTATGACATCAGGCATAAACTAAGTCTGCACAAAGCGAGCCACTGCTAACGATAATCTTATGATCGACTTTAAACCCTCCATCAATTTTTGGCATGATTTTAAAAGCAACCAAACAGCGGGGATGTGGTTATTTTTTGGTTCGCGCCGATCTTTACAGATTGTCCGTCCTTCCATTCTGCAACTGATTTTCTGGGGCATTTTAGGCGGTCTGGCCAACACTTTATTTAGCTGGCTCAGCGCCGGTGAAACCGGTGATTTTAACCCGCAAGGTCTGGTCAGTTATGCCTTGTGGCCGTTTATTGCCTTAATTGTCGGGATTTTCCTGTCCCAGCGCGTCAATAATCCACGCCTCATGCTGGTGCCGGCTTTACTGTGGCTGGTGTTAGATACTCACATCGCCTTATTGCAAAGCCTGATTCAATATCTGGGCATGATTGATGTGCTGCCCTATGTGTTCTATGACTATCTGCCGCTGATTTTCATGGTGCTGTTTGTCTGGCAGAGTCTGGCCGTGGTCTGGGTATTTTCCCGTGAACTGAAATGGCCGTGGTGGGAACGTGCGCTGATTGTTCTGGCCACGCTGTTTACCCTGGTGGTGTGGCAGATGTCGGTCAAGAGCCAGCCAATCTGGAAGGTGGAAGAGGTCCCGCCGACGTTTAGCGAAGAAGCCTTTTATGCACAAAGCAAGATACTGAATCAGGCGCTGGAGAAGATTCAGTATGGTGAATTTGCACAATCACACTGGTATTTTCTGGGCGTGGCCGGAGCCAGTTATCAGGATGTGTTTATGTCCGAAGTCGAGCGGATTCGGGAACAGTTCGATACCCGCTTTGGCACTTTTGGCCGCTCGATGATTCTGGTAAATAACCCGATGACGCGTAATGTCACCCCGATTGCCTCACGCACCAGTATGGAACTGGCACTGCGCCGTATAGGTAAGCAGATGAATCCGGAAAGCGATGTGCTGTTTTTATACATGACCTCGCATGGCTTGCCGAACCAGTTTGAAATGGAAAATGCCCCGCTGGAACTGCAACAGGTTGATCCAAAATGGCTGCGCGATGCGCTGGATAAATCCGGTATCCGCTGGCGCGTAATTGTGATCTCGGCCTGTTATTCGGGCAGTTTTGTTTCGGCCCTGCAAAATGACAATACTTTGGTAATTACCGCATCGGCCGCAGATCGCGCTTCATTCGGCTGTTCCAACGAAGCCGATTATACCTATTTTGGCCGGGCTTTCTTTGATCAGGCCATGCGTGAAAATAACAGCTTTGCCGAGGCTTTTGCACAGGCCAAGCTGACCGTGGCAAAATGGGAGCAGGCACAAGGTTTTGAACCGTCTGAACCGCAATGGTCGATGGGCAAGAACATGCAGCTGATGTTGCCACAACTGGAGCAGCGTTTATTCCCACAAGCCGTGGTGGCGCAGCCAAATGAAATGCCTTTAACTTTAGGCAGCCCTTAAAACAGGATAAGACGATGGAATTAATACAGAACAATCGATGCTTTGATGGCGAACAGCGAATTTACCGTTTTAACTCCAGCAGCTTAAATGGGGAAAGCCGTTTTGGTATTTTTCTGCCGGCACAAGCCTTGGCGGATCAGGACTGTCCGGCGCTCTTTTACCTGGCGGGTTTAACCTGTACCGAAGAAACTTTTGCAATTAAAGCGCATGCCCAGCGTCTGGCGGCACAATTAGGCTTTATTCTGATTAGCCCGGACACTTCACCTCGCGGTGAGCAGGTGGCACAGGGCGATCACTGGGATATCGGGCAGGGTGCAGGTTTTTATATTAATGCAACCCAGGCACCCTGGGCAGCGCATTACCAGATGGAACAGTTTGTTGCAGAAGAGCTGTATGCGCTGGTGTGTGAACAGTTTGCGGTGCAAACCGACAGCATTGGTATTTTCGGCCACAGTATGGGCGGCCATGGTGCGTTAACGCTAGCCTTTAAATATCCGGAAAAATTTAAATCAGTTTCTGCCTTTGCACCAATTTGTGCGCCAAGCCAGTGCCCGTGGGGCGAGAAAGCCTTTAGTGCCTATTTAGGTGAGGATCGTCAAGGCTGGCAAGCGCATGATGCCACTGCACTGGTCCAGCAAAAAGGCAAGCAATTTGCCGATATTCTAATTGATCAGGGCCTACAGGATCAGTTCTATAGCCAGTTGAATCCAGCGCTGTTCCAGGCCGCTTGTGCGCAGGCCGGACAGCCGCTGAGCTTACGTGAACATGCCGGCTATGATCATGGTTATTACTTTATTCAAAGTTTTATCGATGATCATCTGCAATTTCATGCAGTCCAATTACAATCCTAATATAATCCATCGCGCAGAACACCGCTTTCGACCTGTTGCAGGGTGAAAGCGGTCTGTGAATTTTTGCTTTTTTAATTTTTAACCGTGTCTTTATTTTAAAAAATAATTATAAGGCCTGATATGCAAAACCAAGATATACATCCGACTTTTACCGCAGAGGAACAGACCCAGCTGCCGCCGGCGCTTGTGCTTGATTCACCTGAACCGCAGCTGCTTGGACAGCGCCATCCCTTTCATTTTTATGGCACTGCCATGGAATATTTTGGCATCTGGATTGTCAATATTCTGTTGATTATTGTCACGCTGGGACTGTATGCGCCATGGGCCAAAGTGCGCCGCTTGCGCTATTTTTATGGCAATACCGAATTTATCCAGCGCCGTTTTGACTTTACCGGTGTGCCGAGCAAGATTTTAATCGGCCGGCTGATTGCGATTGGTCTGTATCTGGCCATTTCGCTGTTATCCAACTATTCGGTACGCGCTACCTTGATTGGGGTGCTGATTCTGTATCTGGCGGTACCCTGGCTGATTCGGGCTACCATCCGCTTTAATGCACGTAACAGTAAATTTGGTAACAGCCGCTTTTTCTTTTCTGGCACCAGCAAAAAAGCCTATATCGAATTTTTAAAAGGGATTCTGGTGTATATCTTGACCCTGGGCATATTTTTCCCGGTGCTGATCTGGCTGTATAAGCGTTATTGCCTCGATCATCTTTATGCGGGACAGCTACAGTTTAAATTACAGGCCGACTGGCCGGCCTATATGCGCGCCATGTATGTGCCGCTGTTTCTGTTTATCGGCTTGCTGGGAGCGGCAGCGCTGGTACTGGCCTTGCTGGCCGATTTTTCCAGTCTGAGTGCGGTGCAGTATGTCTGGATTTTTATGGGCATCTATCTGCTGGCGGCTTTATTCATCTGGCCATTAATGCTGGCGCGGATTTTTATGACCAGCTGGAACAATACCACCCTCAGTCGCAGCCAGTTTCAGACCAGTTGCAACCAGTGGCGCTATGCCTGGATTGTGCTCAGCAACTGGATGGTGAAAATTTTAACCCTCGGCCTTATGACGCCGTGGGCGGCAATCCGTTTATATCGCTATCAGGTGGAGTCTTTAAGCCTGCATTTAAACAATGATCCGGACCTGCTGATGAACCAGTTACAGGGTGATCCAAGCGCGATTGCGGAAGAAATTAGCGATATCTTTGATATTGATGTGTCTTTATAAGGAAAGCACTGATGCAACAGATGAGGGTTGAAGCCGTGTTTTATGATGGTCAGAGTGCCAAGCCTTATACTGCTCAGGTATTGGCAGCCGATGCAGACAGTATCTGGGTCCAGTATGGTGAAAACTTTGCCTTGCAGCGCCGTTATCGTTATCAGGACATGCTGCTGATAGGTGCATTGGGCCGTATCCAGCCGGTGATTGAACTCCAGGATGATGCACGTCTGGAGTTTCAGCAGCCTTTACCGGAGTGGTTTCAGCTGCAGCAAAAGAATATCTATCAGTCGATCTGGAAGCTGGAGCGTACCCCCAGCCTGATTCTGTTTAGCACCATTTTTATTGTGGCGCTGGCCTTTGCCACGGTGAAGTGGGGCATTCCGTGGGCCTCGCATGTGGTGGCCAATCAGTTACCGGAAACCACCCTGAACAGTGTCGGCAATGAAGCAGAGCACTATGTGCTGGAGATGACGGGTCCAAGCCGTTTAAGTGCGGCGCGCCAGCAGGCAATTTTACAGCAGTATCAGGCATTGGTGGCAGAAGACCGGCCGGCGAAACTGCTGTTTCGAGAAGGGAATCGGTTGGGTGCCAATGCGGTGGCGATTCCCAACAATACTATTATTCTGACCGATGAACTGGTTGAGCTGGCACAGGATGACCGGGAAATTCTGGGGGTGCTGGCACATGAGCAGGGTCATCTGGTCGAGCGGCATAGTCTGCAACAGGCGCTGGCCAGTTTAGGTTTTGGGGTAATTCTGATTGCGATTACCGGTGATGGCTCCGATTTAATGACCAGCCTGCCTCTGGCTTTGGTGGGTGCCAGTTATTCGCGTAATTTTGAAGCCGAAGCCGATCATTATGCCTTAACCACCATGCAGCACAAGCAGGTGCCAACCATCCATTATGCCAACCTGTTACAACGGCTGGCAGATGAAAGCGGCGAAAGCGAGCAGGGTAAGTCGGTCTGGGATTTTCTGCAAAGCCATCCGGCCACGCAGGAGCGTATTGAAGCAGTCAAGGCCTTTGAAGCCAAGCAATCTGCCGAAGTAAAATGAGCAGATCTAAGTAGGTTTAATCGGCCTGCTGCCAGTCAGCACTTAACTGTTCCTGTCCCATGCGTTGCAGATGATCCAGCACCACCTGTTCCAGCCGGTTCAGGTCGGTGTGTTCATCTAAAGCAATAATTTCGGTATAGAGCGCATCAGATTGTGGCTGTAACACAATGGTCGCGCTTGGCATCAAAATACGCAGTTCCTGTGCTGTTTCCTGTACTTCAAATTTGTGTTTCCAGTGGTTACCCAGGCGTTTGGCCAGACGGGCCGCTTGTGTGGTGGCAATATGACTATAACGTTTCATGAAAAATCCTGTTCAGTAAGCCTTAAGCCTAAGAGAAAAGAGCGCCCAGACAAAGCCGCGTGTTGCAACACAGCGTTGTAGATTTGCAATCTTGCCGCAGGTGGCCATCTGCCGCCCCAGAGCCGGGGACAATTTGTTATAATGGCGCAGTCACTCAAATACTTAGCCAGGGTCTCCCATGTCCAAGCCATATTTAATTGCGCCTTCTATTCTTTCTGCAGACTTTGCCCGTTTAGGGGAAGAGGTAGAAAAAGTGCTTGAAGCCGGTGCTGATGTTGTCCACTTTGATGTCATGGACAATCACTATGTACCCAACCTCACCTTTGGTGCAGGCGTATGTAAGGCCCTGAAAAATTATGGGATTCAGGCGCCAATTGATGTGCATTTAATGGTCTCTCCGGTGGATCGCATGATTGGCGACTTCTTGGAAGCCGGTGCCGATATTATTACCTTCCACCCGGAAGCTTCGGACCATATTGACCGTTCGCTGCAACTGATCAAATCGGGCGGTGCCAAGGCGGGTCTGGTTTTTAACCCGGCAACGCCGCTGCATTATCTGGATTATGTGCTGGATAAAGTCGACCAGATTTTATTGATGAGTGTGAACCCGGGCTTTGGTGGCCAGAAATTTATTCCTATGACCCCGGAAAAATTACGTCAGGCGCGTCAGATCATTGATGCCTCAGGCCGTGATATTCGCCTTGAGGTTGATGGTGGTGTTGGCCCGGCCAATATCCGTGAAATTGCCGAAGCCGGTGCCGATATGTTTGTGGCTGGTTCAGCGATTTTTGGCAAACCGGATTATAAAGCTGTGATTGATGAGATGCGTGCCGAACTGGCCAAAGTCGGTGCCGTGAATACCTAATAAAACTGGATAAGTTATCGGCACCCTGTGGATAACTTTGTGATTAACTCTATGGATATCTATGTTGATAACAGTATGGATAACCGGATTAATTTATAAACAGTTGTACATCAATCGTTTACCAATTAGACATAAAATGTATAAAAAGGACTCAAATGAGTCCTTTTTATTTGAGCAAAAGCCCTAAAATTCCTGCTTTTTTATTCAGCTCTGCTTAAGAGTTATACTGCACAATAAATAACTTTATTATTTTATTGATATGCAAAACAATCTTCCCGGCAGCAGCAATTTAAAATTTAAAGTATTGTGTATAACTGTAAATTTCTCTATGCTGGTTTGCACAGGCGTTCAGCTGTTTTAAGCAGCTTCAACGCTGGGGTTTGGTCTTATGGGGTGAGGAAATCCTGTTGCATACACAGCGCAGACAACCGGTGTGGTTCAGCTATCTGATGGCATTTGTCATGGGATGGAGCAGTCTTGTGCTAGCGGTTGTACAACCAGCACATGCGGCCATGCAACTGTCCAACTCTGCCATGATCACCAGTGTGAAATCAACCCTTTCATCACCTGCTCCTTGTCATGCTGAAAAGGCAGATTCTCCTGTAGAGCAGCATCACCCAAGCCATCACGGCGACAGTCCATCTGCACAGTTATCCGACTGCGAGCCGGGGCATCATCCAGAGCAGCATTTAAACTGTCAGGATTGTCCGCCACTGCATTGCCAGCCGGGTCTGAGCTATCTCAAGATTGCGCTCCCTGTGCTGGAACAGGCAAGCCCGACCTTTGAGCCTGAGCCGCGCTTTCATCTCTATCATGCCCAGCATTTACCCGGTTACTGGCAGGAAATCCTGCGTCCACCGAAAACCTTATCCTGACTTTAAAAACTTTTCTTTTTTTATTGTTTTAAGGATAAATCATGTCAATTCAATTGCGTCAGGCCATCGTGCTTGGCTTATGTCTGTGCGTATCGTCCTGGGCGATGGCCGCAGTCCGGGAATATCATCTGTATATTGATGAGCAGCCGGTCAAGCTGACCGGAAAAACTGTCAAAAAAATAAGTGTGAATGGCCAATTCACGGCTCCCTTGCTTGAATTTGAGGAAGGTGATGAAGCGGTGATTCATGTGCATAACCAGCTTCTAAATCGTGATTCTTCCATTCACTGGCATGGTCTGTTATTACCAGGTTTAATGGATGGCGTGCCGGGCTTTAACGGTTTTCAGGGCATTGCGCCGAAGGGACATTTTACTTATCGCTTTCAGCTACGGCAGCAGGGCACCTACTGGTATCACGCGCATTCCAAAGGTCAGGAACAGGATGGGCTGTATGGCCCGCTAGTTATTTATCCCAAAGGCAAACAGCCTGTGGCTGCGCATGAACAGGCTGAGCGGGATTATGTGGTGATGCTGTCCGATTTTCACGCATCTTCTAGCGACACGATTTTAAATAATCTGAAAAAATCGGCCGAGTATTATCAGAACCAGCGTGAAACCCTGGCCGATGTGGTGCAGCAGGTGAAACAGCAGGGCCTGAAACAGACCTGGCAGCAACGTTCCATGTGGAACCAGATGCGTATGCTCAGAACCGATTTGTCGGATGTCACCGGTTATCAGTTTTTAATCAATGGCAAAACGCCGGAACAGGCCTGGACCGGACTGTTTCGACCAAATGAAAAAGTACGTTTACGTTTTATTAATGCCTCGGCCATGTCGTTTTTTGATGTGCGCATTCCGCAGCTCAAAATGACCGTCATCAGCGCTGATGGCCAGCCGGTCCAGCCGGTGCCTGTAGATGAGTTCCGAATCGGGACGGCTGAAACCTATGATGTACTGGTGGAACCAAAAGCCGGTCATTACCAGATTGAAGCAGAATCAATTGACCGTTCAGGCTTTGCCATTGGTAGTTTATTGCAACAGGGCATGCAACCACCGCCACTGCACATGCCAACCGCACGACCACGTGCGGTATTGACCATGGAAGATATGGGACATGCTGCTCATGGTGCAGAAAGTACTGCGCCACATGCGGTACATAGTGCGTCATCCACATCTTCGACCCTGCAGCATCCATCGATGACGCATGTTGCCATTAAAGAGACTGAATCTTTAACGGTAGCCGAAGATCATCCTGCAGTGCATTCATCGCATGCAACGCAGGCGCAGTCAAAATCTTCGGCCAGTTCGGTCCCTCAAGGTTGGGCCAATGCCTCAACACCCGCCGGACATAAAGCACTTCGCTATGCGGACTTAAAAGCCTTAAAGCCGCAGCCGGATACGCGCGCGCCGGTGCAAGAGCTGGTGATTCGTTTGGGCGGCACGATGGAACGTTATATCTGGACCATCAATGGCAAGAAATTTAGCGAGGCTGAACCGTTGCAGGTGGCCTATGGCGAACGGATTCGGCTGAAATTTATTAATGACAGCATGATGGCGCATCCGATGCATTTGCATGGCATGTTTATGCAGCTGGAAAATGGTCAGGCTGCTGCCGACCTGCCAAATAAACATACCCTGATTGTACCGCCTGGAAAAACCGTGAGCGCGTTATTGACTGCCGATGAGCTGGGGGAATGGGCAATCCATTGTCATCTGCTGTATCACATGAGTTCGGGCATGATGAATAAGCTGGTGGTGGCACAGGTGATGCCAGAGCAGACGGCTTCATTATCCGCAGCTCCATCTGCGCTGCCAGCTGCTGTTCAGTCTTCGGGAGATGCACATGCACATCACTAATTTTGCCCGTTTCAATCTGCTGGGAGCCATGCTGTTTGCGACACCGATGTTATCGGCGCAGACACAGCACCCATCTTCCCATGTTACAGAACATGAAGTTGTACCGCAGACGTCAGTAAAATCTGTCGATAAACATGCACAACACAAGCAGATGATGCAGGCTGAACATCAGCAACATCAGCAACATCAGCAACATCAGCAACATCAGCAACATCAGCAACATCAGCAACATCAGCAACATCAGCAACATCAGCAACATCAGCAACATCAGCAACATCAGCTCATGAGCATGCCTCATCTGGTGGAGAAGGCTGCAACGGCAACAACGCATGATCACCGGCAGGAGCATGGCGGGCAGTGGTATCAGTCCAGTATGCTGGAATCGAAATGGATGCAGCATGCGGGTGGACGCGGAGTATGGCAGTCCGAGCTGGAAAGCCGGATCGGAACTGATGAGAACAAGCTGTTTTTCAAACTGCATACCGAGCAGGCCGAGTCGCAACAAGCTGAATATGAGGCACAGGTTTTATATAGCCGGATGATTTCTGATTTTTGGGATATCCAGGCTGGTGTAGCCTATCAGCAGGAGGATCAGACTTCGGCACAGCAATGGCGTGGTGTGGTTGGCCTGCATGGGCTGGCGCCGTATTTCTTTGAATCTGAGGCCTATTTGTCGCTTGCCGAAGATCAGCAGGTGCAGCTGAGTCTGGATACTGAGCGGGATTTTTTGCTGACCCAGAAACTGATTCTGGCACCTTATTTGCAGGCCAAGCTGGTACTTTCAGATGAATCGGCGCAGGCGCAGAAAACTGGTTTAAACCAGCTGCAGACCGGGCTACAGATGCGTTATGAAATCAGCAAAAAAGTCATGCCGTTTGTAGATGTGGCCTATGGCTATCACAAAGGGCTGGCCCAGACAGCTGAGCAGGATGCGACAGAATCGGAACAGGGCTGGCAATATGGTGTCGGATTACGGTTGAAGTTTTAAAGCATTTATCCATACACTGGATGGGCTTTGGTTCATCCTTTTGCTTGCTGGAGAAACGACCTATGCTCCAGTAAGCAGTTTATTCACTCAAGTGAATAAGTTTGAATCGCCTTATCTGGGTTGTGATTTTCAGTCCCTCTTGAGCTGAAGCTTATTCCCCTCCAACGGTGTTCTACTGGCAGGCGGTGGATTTTTGCTATACTGATACCGTAATTCTGGAGGAACGACCTCCCTTAAAGACGTTGTCTTTAAGAAAAATCGTCAGGACGGCCTGACTCTATCTGAATAATGGAGGAGGGCGTGATGGCCTGGATCGTATTAATTTTTGCCGGTATTTTTGAAATTGTCTGGGCTTATTTTATGAAGCTTTCAGATGGTTTTACCAAACTTACCCCAAGCATTCTGACCATTTTCTTTATGGTGCTCAGTTTTGGCCTGCTGGCCTATGCCATGCGCAGTCTGCCACTGGGCACGGCCTATACCATCTGGACCGGGATTGGCGCGGTCGGTTCTTTTCTGGTGGGTATTTTGGTACTGGGCGAGCCGGCATCGGCCATGCGTATGCTGGCGGCAGTGTTAATTATTTCCGGCCTTGTGCTGATGAAACTTTCATCGGCATAATCAAGCTAGACTAAAACTGAACAGGAGAAGGAGATGAAACTTGCATTTATGTATATGCCTTCTCCGGTCGGGCGTTTAAAACTGGTGGCTACAGACAGCGCGCTGGTCGCTGTGATCTGGGACAATGAAAATCCCAAACGGGTCCGGCAGGCCGAGCTGGTAGAGCAGCTGGATCATCCGATTTTGCTGGATGCGCAACAACAGCTGAATGAATATTTTCAGGGCCAGCGTCAGACTTTTGAACTGCCTTTAGATTTTGAAGGCACAGAATTTCAGAAAAAAGTTTGGCAGGCACTGCTGAATATTCCTTTTGGCGAAACCCGCAGTTATCGGCAAATTGCTGAGCAGGTCGGCAGTCCCAAAGCGGTACGGGCTGTCGGTGCGGCCAATGGCCAAAATCCAATTTCAATTATTGCACCCTGTCATCGGGTGATTGGCAGCAGCGGTAAACTGGTTGGTTTTGCTGGCGGATTAGACAATAAAGAGATTCTATTAAAGTTAGAACAACAGCAAAAATAGCCACGGATGCTTTGTGGTGTTGCATTGCCCACAGTAGGCCAATAAACAGCTTGAATCAGTAAGCATCCGTTGATTAAAAAATAGATCACTATCCAGATTGAGCATCTTCAGGTAGATAGAATCTTTCTGTATCCACCTGATAATGAAGATTAAACCAGCATTATCATTCCTGAATGAAACACCGTTTTATGCTAGAGTCGGGTCAAGATCATCACCATTAAAATAAAACCGAAATGCATGATGTAAATATTTTGAGTATGTTGATTTCACAGCTGTGGTGGCTGTTGCTGGTTCTGCTGGGCTTGAGCCTGCTGCGGGTGTTCCTGCCGGACTTAAAAGGCAAAATCGGGGAGTGGGCTGTTCAGCGACAGGCCAAGCAACATCTGGATGAGCGTTATATTTTACTTAATGATTTGACCTTGCCCGATCAGGATGGTGGCACCACACAAATTGATCATGTGCTATTAAGTCCTTTTGGCGTCTTTGTGATAGAAAGCAAAAACTATAAGGGCTGGATTTTTGGCAGTGCGCGGCAAAAAATGTGGACCCAGAAAATTTATAAAAAGAGTTATAAATTCCAGAATCCCTTGCATCAGAATTACAAACATACTCAGGTGTTGAGTCATCTGCTGGCTGATCTGTTGGAGCCGGAACATTTACATTCAATAGTGGTATTTATGCCGGGCTGCGAATTTAAAACAGAGATGCCAAAGCAGGTATTTCAAGGGACAGGCTGGGTAAATTACGTACAGGAGTTCCAGACCGAAGTCATCTCCGCCATGCGCTTAAAACGTTTGCAATTACGACTGGAAAAAGAAGTACTGGACCCGTCCTGGCAAACCCGGCGCGCGCATGTGGCGCAGCTTAAATCCAGACATCATCAAGACTGAACCCAAGTGTCGTGTTGAGTTGAGTCGTCTACGCTTACCAAACTCTCCTGAACTGTTGAATAAGCACTATATTTTTCTGGCTCTGAGCTTGCTAGATTGGTGGATACTAGCCAATTTTTGCCAGATGTTCAGGCCGGAACAGGAGCGTTCACGATGTCAGAGCCGTATCTACTGTATACCCCGCAGGTTGAACAGGAACAGCCGAATGAAAGCCGCTTGATTGAAGATATTATCGAGCATATGGCCCAAGCCCGACAACAGGTGTTTGACAAGCATCGCCATGCAGTCCGCGATGCGCATGCCAAATCACATGCATTTCTGAAAGGTATTTTGACCGTGCCGGTGTTGCCGCCGCATTTGGCGCAGGGAATTTTTGCCGAGCCAGGACATTATGATGTGATGGTGCGTTTATCGGCTGCGCCGGGAGATTTACGCAGTGACCAGGTGCCAGTACCGCATGGCTTTGCCTTAAAAATCCTGAATGTGCCGGGCGCACGCTTACTGGCCGATGATCCGAGTGATGGTAAAAACCAGGATATTCTGATGGTGAATATTCCGGTGCTGGCCTTTGGCACGCTGCGTAAATACCAGCAGATGCTGCCTCTGGTGACACGCGCGGAACAGGCGCCCGATCCGATGTTAAAAGGCATGCGCAGTATGGCGCGCAGTTTAAATACACTGGTGGATAAAGCCGGTTTAGAAGTACCGGTAACTTTAAAAGGCTGGGCGCGCAGTCAGAACCATATTCTCGGTGAAACCTATCACACCATGGCTGCACTGCGTTATGGCGACTATATGGCAAAAATCAGTGTGGCGCCGGAATCGACCTCGGTACGTCAGCTGACCAATATTCCAATGCAGATTAGCCATGACTCCAGCATCCGGGATCTGGTCCGGGATTTCTTTAAGCACCATAGCGCCGATTATGTATTGCGTGCGCAATTATGTACCAGTCTGGAGCGTATGCCCATTGAAGATGCCTCGGTGTTATGGCCGGAAGAAGAATCTGCGCATCAGACCATTGGCACTTTGCATTTTCCCAAACAGGACAGCTATAGTCCGGAGCGGCGGGTTTATGCCGATGATGTGTTGTCGTTTAACCCGTGGCATGGCGTGCAGGCGCATCAACCTTTGGGTTCAATTATGCGGGTACGTAAACAGGCTTATGAACGTTCCGCCTCGTTCCGGCACCGGATGAATACCCAGCCGCGAGCCGAACCGCAGCAGCTGGATGATATGCCGGATTAAAGGGCTTCAGATTCAGGTCGAAAAAATACCTGCCATGGGGCAGGTATTTTTTATATTAAGGATTAAAAGCGTTTTGGAATCTTCTGACCATTCGGTACCGGACTTTCTGCCTGTTTTAGTACCCCAAACAGCCAGGTTTCAGCATAATTCACAGCGGCTTGCAGTTCATCACCTAGTGCTAAACGGCCGGCAATAAAGCTGGCCAGCGAGCAGCCCGAACCGTGGTATTCGCCTTCTAAACGCGGGCAACGGGTTTCTGAAATCAGTTCACCATCTATATATAAAGCATTGCGGATGTGATCCGGCGTATCTTCATGGCCGCCTTTAACCAGTACAGCTTTGGCGCCCATCGCAAACAGTTTCTGGGTGGCCAGTTCTAGATCATCTTCACCGGTCAGGGCACGCAGTTCTACCGTATTCGGGGTCAGTAAGGTTGCCAGTGGAATCAGCTCGACAAAGGCCTTGACCAAAGTCGCCTGATCACCCAGAGAGCCACCGCTATTGGCGACCAGAACCGGGTCCAGCACATAGTAATAGTCCGGATGTTCTCTCAAGAAATCTGCCAGCGCTGCAATATTGTCGGTGGTACCGAGCATCCCCGATTTAACACAGCGAATTGGCAGATCGTTCACCACGGCATTGGCCTGCGCCAGCAGCAATGCTTTGGAGGTGGCTTCAAAGCCAAACACCTGCTGCGAGTTTTGCACCGTGAGGGCGGTACAGGCAATGGCCGCATGTGCGCCACTTTGGCCAATCGCTTCAATATCAGCCTGTAAGCCCGCGCCCCCAGAGGGATCTAAACCAGAAAAGCAAAGTACCGTTGGACGCACATCCATATCCTTCAATCATGAATTTACGTTAGTATAGGCAACTTTGAATCAAGTCTCGAGTGTATTTCACGGTCGAAGGGGGAGAAAAATTCATGATTAAACATCTGCTGATTGATTTGGATGGCACCCTGACCGATCCAAAAGTGGGTATTACCACCTCGGCGCGTTATGGACTGGCAAAAATTGGTCATCCACTACCAGAATCTGAAAATATTGACTGGATTATTGGTCCGCCACTGAAAGCTTCACTGGCAAAAATTTTACAGGTTGAACCGAATGATGTGCTGGCGGAACAGGCACTGATGGGTTATCGCGAGCGTTTTGCCGTGACCGGTTTATATGAAAATAAGGTTTATCCGACTGTGGCAGAAACCTTGCAAACCTTGAAACTTCAGGGCTATCAGCTGTTTTTAGCCACGGCCAAGCCGACCATTTATGCACGGCAGATTCTGGAGCATTTTGAGCTGGAACAGTATTTTACTGGCATTTATGGCAGCGAGCTGAATGGTGATCGGACCCATAAAGATGAATTAATTGCCTATATTCTGGAGCAGGAACAGCTGCAGGCCAGCCAATGTCTTATGGTCGGCGACCGGGAATATGATGTGCTGGGGGCGCGACATAACGGGATTGAAGCGGTCGCGGTCGAATATGGTTATGGCACGATGCAAGAGCTGGATCATGCTGCACCAAAAGCCCGTATTCAGCAGTTTTCCCAGTTGCCGAATGTGGTGGCTGACTTAAATAGTGCATTGGCATCCTGTCAGGCTTAATATAAAAAATCCATTCGGCTGATGCTGTATTCATCAGCCGGTGGATGAATTTCCCATGTGTCTGATCACATAGACGGGTTCGGGTAATTCACGAAAACATCAGCCTTCAATATTTAAATACAGACTTTCTTTAACTTCTTCCATTACCACATAACTGTGTGAAGAGGCTGAGGCCGGCAATTTTTTCAGTAAATCGCCAAGTAAACGCCGGTAGGCGCTCATTTCTTTGAGCCGTGCTTTAACCAGATAATCAAACTCGCCGGAAATCAGATGACACTCGAGCACTTCCGGAATATCCACCAGATCTCGCGCCACCTGATCAAACACATCGCCCGATTTGGCCGACAGTTTAATCTCCAGAAATACCAGCAGTTTCTTGTCCACCAGTTCAGGATTCAGGCGGGCATAATAGCCCATAATAATGCCATCGCGTTCCAGCCGTTTAACCCGTTCCGAGCAGGGCGTGGTGGATAAATTGACCTTGGCCGCCAGCTCACTAATCGCAATCCGGCCATTGTTTTGCAGGATGTCCAAAATCATGCGATCAATCCGGTCTAATTTACGCATCTAAAAATTCCTTTATTCCAAAAAATATCCTGAAAAAATGGGCGGATTATCTGAAAATACCCACTAAAAATAGCAAAATTCACTATTGATCCGAAAATATACTAGTTAAATAAACTGGAATGTATTTGAGGTCAAGTCTATGCGTGTAATTGTGTTGGGAAGCGGTGTCATTGGGGTGACCAGCGCATATTATCTGGCGCAGCAGGGTGCAAGTGTGACGGTGCTGGATCGTCAAACCGGGCCGGCGGAAGAAACCAGCTTCGGGAATGCCGGACAGGTTTCACCGGGCTATTCAACGCCGTGGGCAGCGCCGGGGATTCCATTTAAAGCCGTGAAGTGGATGTTCCAGCATCATGCACCTTTGGCCGTGAATTTGGATGGCAGTATGTGGCAGTTACAGTGGATGGCGCAAATGCTGAAAAACTGTAATGCGCAGCACTATGCTATTAATAAAGAGCGGATGGTGCGGGTAGCCGAATATAGCCGCGATTGCCTGAGACAGTTACGCCAAGACACCGGAATCAGCTATGAAAACCGCTCTAAAGGCACGCTGCAGCTGTTCCGTAAAGATGCCCAGCTCGATGCCGTACAGCGTGACATTGAAGTATTAAAAGAAAGCGGTGTGGAATATGAGCTGTTAGACCGTGATGGTCTGGCCCGGGTTGAACCGGCTTTGGCTGCGGCCAAAGATAAACTGGTTGGTGGCTTGCACTTGCCTAATGATGAAACCGGTGATTGCTATCTGTTTACCAATGCGCTGGCCAAACTGGCACAGGAGATGGGTGTCGATTTCCAGTTTAACCAGAATGTAGAAAAACTGCTGGTTGAAGGCGACGAGATTAAAGGCGTGCTGGTCAATGGCAAAGTGCTGACCGCAGACCGTTATGTGCTGGCCTTTGGCAGTTATTCACGTGAATTCCTGAAACCGCTGCATCTGGACCTGCCGGTCTATCCGGTGAAAGGTTATTCGCTGACTGTGCCAATTGTCGATCCGGCCATGGCGCCACAATCAACAGTTCTGGATGAAACTTACAAGATTGCCATTACCCGTTTTGACCAGCGGATTCGTGTCGGTGGTATGGCTGAATTAAGCGGCTTTAACCTCGGTCTGAATCAGGATCGTCGTGCCACTTTAGAAATGGTCACCAAAGATTTATTCCCGGGTGGTGATTTACCGCAGGCCAGCTTCTGGACCGGTTTACGTCCAATGACGCCAGACAGCACCCCAATTATTGGCGGCACCCGCTATAAAAATCTGTTCCTGAATACCGGTCATGGGACTTTAGGCTGGACCATGGCCTGTGGTTCGGGCAAGTTAATCAGTGATCTGGTGATGCAGCAGCAACCGGAAATTAGCACTGAAGGCTTGTCGTTACAACGTTACGCTGCTTAAGGTATTGATTCAAGGAAGAACGATGTCTAGACCAATTCAGGCAGTGGTGCATCTCGATGCACTGCGCCATAACCTGCAGATTGCTCGGCAGTATGCCGGGGATAGCCAAGTTTATGCCGTGGTCAAGGCCAATGCCTATGGTCATGGCATCGAGCGGGTCTATCCGGCTTTTCAGTCCGCCGATGGCTTTGCCTTGCTGGATCTGGCCGAGGCGCTGAGATTACGCCAGCTGGGCTGGCAGGGCGATATTCTGTTGCTGGAAGGTATTTTCTGTCTGGAAGATTTATTTGTCTGTCAGCAACATTGCTTGAGCTTTAGCATTCACAGCGCCCATCAAATTGACTGGTTACAGCAGTTCCAGCGCCAGCATCCGGAAGCACGTTTTCATGTCTATCTGAAAATGAACAGTGGCATGAACCGTCTGGGTTTTGCACCCGCCACTTACCGGGACGCCTTCGCCCAGTTACAGGCATTGGAAATTATCGCCTCTATTACCCACATGATGCATTTCTCCGATGCCGACGGCGAACGTTTTGGCGCGCCGGGCATTGACTATCAGCAGCAGTGTTTTGAACAGACCATTGCCGGCCTGCCTGGCAAGCGTTCGCTCTGTAATAGCGCGGCGCTGCTACGTCATGCGCCGGCCCTGCACAGTGATGTGATGCGTAGCGGCATCATGCTGTACGGCAGTTCCCCCGATTTTCCACAGCATACGATTCAGGACTGGAACCTGAAACCGAGCATGAGCCTGCGCAGTGAAATTATTGCTGTCCAGCAGCTGAAGGCTGGAGAAAGTATTGGCTATGGCTCCAGCTTTGTTGCTGAACAAGCCATGCGGATTGGCGTAGTGGCCTGTGGCTATGCCGATGGTTATCAGCGAATTTCTCCAAGCGGTACACCGGTACTGGTCAATTCGCAGCGCAGCCAGACGCTGGGTCGGGTCAGTATGGATATGCTGGCGGTCGATCTCAGTCATCTTCCTGACGCCGATATTGGCGCTGAAGTGGTGCTATGGGGCTATTCCAGCAGTGGTGCCATCTTGCCGGTCGATGAGGTCAGTCAGGCAGCCGGTACCGTTGGCTATGAGCTGATGTGCGCCATCACCGCCCGGGTGCCGTTTGTGGTGCAGGCATAAAATTTTATTCAACAGGATCACAACATGAGTTCTCAAGATATTCAACGTATTCACAGCACTGAAGTGATGAGTGCGGCAACGGTATTTAATCAGGTGGTCTATCTGTCGGGTCAGATTCCGAAAACCACTGCCGGGCAGGACATCACTGCGCAAACGCAAGAAGTGCTGCAGACCATTGATACGCTGCTGGCCGAAACCAATAGCGATAAAAGCCGGATTTTATCTGCGCAACTCTTTTTAAAGAATCTGTCCGATTTCCAGACCGTGAATGCGCTCTGGATTGAATGGTTGCAGGGCCATGCCACACCGGCACGCGCCACCATTCAGGCGGAACTGGTCAACCCGGACTGGCTGATTGAAATTGCAGTGACCGCTGCACAGAAATAAGCCGTCTGGTTTGGTTTTCTCTCCCAGCCACTGACGCTGCGTACAGCCCAAGATAGGATTTGTTGGGATGTACAGGACCATCATTGCAGGATGACGTATGCACAGCCTGCGCTGATGGCAGGGTCAGGGCACAATAAGGATATTGAACATGACTTCCTCTCGTCACGATGACGTTCATTCGTCGCCACATGAATTACAACGCAAACTCTCCAACCGGCATCTGCAGTTAATTGCCATTGGCGGCGCTATTGGCACCGGACTGTTTATGGGCTCCGGCAAAACCATTGCCTTGGCTGGCCCGTCCATCCTGTTTATTTATATGATTATTGGCCTGATGTTTTTCTTCCTGATGCGCGCATTGGGTGAAATCCTGCTGTCCAATCTGCACTATAAATCCTTTATTGATATGGCGCATGAGCTGATCGGGCCGGGTGCGGGCTACTATATTGGCTGGTCCTACTGGCTGGGCTGGATTCTGGTTGGAATTGCCGATCTGGCAGCCATCATCAATTATCTCGGTTTCTGGCTGCCACCAGATACCACGTTTACTCCCATGGGGCAGGCGCTGATCAGTGTTGGTTGTGTGCTGTTTGTACTGGGACTGAATTTACTGACGGTCAAGCTGTTTGGTGAAATCGAGTTCTGGTTTGCCCTGATCAAGATTCTGGCCATCTTAGGCCTGATTGGTATTGGTGGCTATATGGTCTTTAACCAGTTTGCCGCGCCAGATGGCACCACTGCCAGTTTTCAGCATGTCTGGTCACATGGTGGTATGTTTCCACAAGGCGGTAACGGTTTTCTGGCCGGTTTCCAGATTGCGCTGTTTGCCTTTGTCGGGGTGGAGCTGCTGGGCACCATGGCGGCTGAAACCAAAGATCCGGAAAAGAATTTACCCAAAGCAGTCAATGCAATTCCGACCCGGATTATCCTGTTTTATGTGCTGTCTTTATTTGTGGTGATGTCGGTGACGCCGTGGAACCAGATTCCGGCAGACCGTAGTCCGTTTGTGTCGTTGTTTTTACATGCCGGTATTCCCACCTCTGCGATTATTATGAATCTGGTGGTGTTATCTTCGGTGATGTCTTCCATGAACAGCGGTGTGTTTTCGACCAGCCGCATGCTGTTTGGCCTAGCGCGTGGCCGGCAGGCGCCACAGGCGTTGGCGACCTTGTCAAAACGGGCAGTACCGGCCAAAGGTCTGCTGTTCTCCTGTCTGTTTATTATGGCCGGTGCAGCCTTGCAGTATTTTGTGCCGAATACCGTTGAAGCCTTTACCTTGGCCAGCTCGCTGTGCGTGATTCTGTTTATTAGCATCTGGGGCATTATTATGGTGTGTTACCTGCGCTATCGTAAACTGCAGCCGCAGTTACACGCTGCTTCACGCTTTAAAATGCCGGGCGGGGTGCTGATGAGCTATGTGGTGTTGGCCTTCCTGCTGTTTGCACTGGTGATTCTCAGTCTGGAGCCGGATACGCTGAAAGCACTGCTGGTCAGTCCGTTGTGGCTGGTGATTTTAACCGTGACTTACTATGGTCTATATAAACCGCGGCTGCGTAAATACCAGCAATATGCCCAGACCGAGCAATATGCCAAGTCAGAAACCCTTCGCTAGCCCACAAAAAAGCCTCGTATCAAACGAGGCTTTTTTTATCTGTTCTTCGATGGAGCTAGAACACAGGTTTCACCACCACCAGAATCACAATTGCAAATAACAGCACTGTCGGCATTTCATTGAAAAAGCGCCAGAACTTGTGTGACTTGTAATGGGCATTGCCAATCAGTTTCAGACGGTAATAACCGCAAACCAGATGGTAAATCACCAATAATCCGACCAGTGCCACTTTCAGGTAAAACCACAAGGCATCGTGGTAGTTCCGGGTGGCATCACCCCAATCTACCAGAAAGTGGGCGGTAATTAGGGTGGCAATCATGGAAGGCCACATAATTCCGCGGTACAACTTGCGTTCCATGACTTCAAAACGCTGATGACTGACCGCATCTTCACTCATGGCATGGTAAACATATAACCGTGGCAGATAGAACAGTGCAGCGAACCAGCACACCACGGCAATAATATGTAATGCTTTTACCCATAAAAAAGCATCAGAAGGTGCATCCATCGAAAATCCTATTTAGGGATTATGCATCCCATTTCTTGAAAATCAGACAAGCGTTTACGCCGCCAAAACCAAAACTGTTACTCATCACAGTATTCAATTTTGCGTCACGTTTTTCAAGTACGATATCAAAGCCTTTCGCGCCTTCATCCAGCTCGGTCACGTTGATGTTTGGCGCAATAAAGTCGTTTTGCATCATCAGGACAGAGTAGATCGCTTCCTGTACACCGGCAGCACCCAGGCTGTGACCGGTCATAGATTTGGTCGAGCTCAGGGCTGGTACCTGGCCTTCACCAAAGGCACGTTCCATGGCTTTCAGTTCAGTCACGTCACCTGCAGGGGTAGATGTACCGTGTGTGTTCACATAGTCAATCGATTCAACACCATGCTGTTTGGCTTCATCCAGCGCCATCAGGATACAGCGTGTTGCACCTTCACCGCTTGGCGCAACCATGTCAGCACCATCCGAGTTGGCTGCATACGCGACCACTTCTGCCAGAATGTTGGCACCACGTGCTTGTGCATGTTCCAGCGATTCCAGTACCAGGAAGCCACCGCCGCCGGCAATCACGAAACCATCACGGTCTGCTGAATATGGACGAGAAGCAGTTTCTGGGGTGTCATTGTATTTGGCACACAGCGCACCCATCGCATCAAACAGCAGGCTTTGTGACCAGTGATCTTCTTCACCACCGCCAGCCAGCATAAGATCCTGTTTACCCAGTTGAATCAGGTTGTAGGCATAACCAATCGCATCGGCAGAAGTTGCACATGCGCTGGTAATCGAGTGCGCAACGCCTTGCAGTTTAAAGGCAACGCCCAGGTTGGCCGTAATGGTGTTTGACATGTTACGTGGTACAAAGAATGGGCCAATTTTACGCGCGCCTTTTTCTTCCAGTAATTCCACCATTTCAACCACAGATGCAGTCGAGTTGCCGCCTGAACCACCGGCAATACCGTAACGCGGGTTACCAGCTAAATCTTCAACTTTCAGGCCGGCATGTTCAATGGCTGCTGCCGCTGCGTTATAGGCATACATTGCACACACGCCCATGAAGCGTTTTAAACGACGGTCGATATTGTCAAAATTCTGTTCTGCAGCTGCACTGACATGGCTCTTAAAATTCAGTTCAGCATAAGTCTGGTTAAAACGTGTGCCTGAAATACCATTTTGCAAAGAGTGGGTTACATCTTCTAATGTATTACCAATGCACGAATTAATGCCCATGCCAGTGATTACAACACGTTTCATCTACAGTTCCCTTATGGTGATATTATCGGGTCCAACCCTGGAGACTGTCGGCGCAAATGCCGGTGTCCAGTGCATTTCCCAAGTTTTTCAATTGGATTCATAATAACAGAAAGAATTTTGAATTCTTATGGCAAATCCTATGCCTCTTTGGGAATGACCAGATTTGGGGAGCAGACTACGTGAACATAACCAAAAGAAACACAATAAGGTTGAGATAAACGCAGACTATACCTAGTATTTAGCAATAAATCTTAAGAAAGAAAATGAGGAGCAAGAATGACAGATTCTAATAATAAGCAATCAGGCGGATTCCTCTCGAGTGCGTTTGGAGTGGCTAAAAAGCTCAGTCATACCGGCATTGACCTGGTTCAGCATGTGGCGCCCGGTTCGACCAGTAAAGAAGAGGCGGGTAGCAGTCAGGGGCGGGTGGTGGAAGGCAGTGCCAGCCCGGTATTCGGCCGCCATTCATCGCGTTATGACAATCCGCAGCAGGTACTGAAGGCACATTTGCCGCAGGTCTCACGTCAATTGCTAGGTCGTCATTATAATAAGGTCAATAATCTTGCCCATTTTGTGGCGCCTCAGTTTTCCGATAAGGTGTCGGATTACTTCTTTCACCAGCTAAATACCTTTACCTCCAATATCAGTTCGGTCGATGCAGTTTTAGATGAAGCCGGAGTACGTGACTTAGAGGAACTGACCCAGGATGTGAACCGTTCCAAACGCATCAGCCAGGCGCTGGCAGAGCAGAATAAATGGCTGGCCTCGATTCAGGGCGCGATCACCGGGGCTACCGGCGTGATTGGAACCGCGGTAGATGTGCCGGTTTCGATGATCATGTCGTTACGTACCATCTATCAGGTTGGGCGTTCGTATGGCTTTGAGCTGAATAAAGAAGAAGGCCAGGCCATTGTGCAATATATTTTCAAACAGGTTGATCTGGGCCTGATTGCCGAAAAGCAGGCGGTCTTGCTGGGTATTAAAAGCGTGCTGAACATGCTGCAAACCCATGATGTGCATCAGTTACAGCAGCTGGTCGGTTCCAGTAATGATATGGAAGCGCTACGTAAATATCTGGTCAATGAGCAGGGCGAAATGAAGTGGCAGTGGATGAACTCGATGCCGAAGTTCTCGCTGTTAAGCAAATTAACCCCGGTGGCGACAGCCTCGGTCAGCGCCGCCTATAGCTGGAAGCTGGTCGAACATGTGCACCAGAAAGCGCAGGAAGTGTTCTCGCATGCCCGTGAATATCTCATCCAGCATAAGGGCAGTCAGCTATCCCCGGTCGATGCCTATGAAAAAGCCGCAGCCTTACTGGCACAAGCTGCACCGAAATTACTGGAACAGCCAGCTGCGGCTACACCGGCCGTCGATGAGCTAAAGCTGGATCAGGATATTGAGCTGCAGCAAAACAGCACCATCTCTAAGGTGAAAATCCAGAAAAAATCAGCAGAGGAAAAACCGGAGCCGGAACAGATCGATCAGGATATCCAGCAGGGCCTAGAGCAGCTGGCCGATAAAATGGTTGAACCGAATGCTGCAGTCGAGCCACAAAAACCGGCAATTCCACCGGAATCGATTGAGCCGGAACCTGCAGATGATGACGAGTTTGACGACACGCCACCGGCAGTGGAGGAGCCACCAGAAACGGAGGCTGAACCGCAAAAAGCAGACGCTGAGAAACCGGTAGCGAAGAAGGTTACAAAAAAGCAAAAAGCGCAATAAGGTGCTAATACCTTAAAAAGCAGTAAAATCAGCCTTTAATGCGGGAATGGTCAATATTTGCAGGTCTGTCGAATATTGACCATTTTAGTATCTTGACTTACAATTGCATGCCCTCAAAAAGTAGTATGTTTTTGGGGCTTTTTATTAACGGGAGAATTGCCACATGGCAACAACAAATCAGTTGATCCGTAAGGGTCGTACGACTTTAGTTGAAAAATCTAAAGTTCCTGCGTTGAAGGCTTGTCCACAACGTCGTGGTGTTTGTACACGTGTTTACACAACTACACCTAAAAAACCTAACTCAGCAATGCGTAAAGTTTGCCGTGTTCGCTTAACTTCAGGTTTCGAAGTTTCTAGCTATATCGGTGGTGAAGGCCATAACCTGCAAGAGCACAGTGTTGTTCTGATCCGTGGTGGTCGTGTTAAAGACTTACCAGGTGTACGTTACCATACCGTTCGTGGTTCTTTAGACTGTGCTGGCGTGAAAGATCGTAACCAGTCACGTTCTAAATACGGTACTAAACGTCCTAAGAAATAATCTTTCAAGATTAAGCTCTTAGTTCGCTAGAACTGCAATCCTTTATCGTCTCGCTTGTCTGATTTCTGCATTTATTTTGTGAATATTCAAGCGACGTATAGTAAGGCCAGCGAATGCATACGACACTTTATGCTACTGCTGGATTAACCTGAAGTGTCATATTTATAGGTAGTTTTAAAATGCCAAGACGTCGCGTAGTCGCTGCTCGTGAAATCCTTCCGGATCCTAAGTTCAGCAGCCAAACAATCGCTAAATTCATGAACCACGTAATGCAAGATGGTAAAAAATCTATTGCTGAAAGTATCGTTTACGGTGCTTTAGACCGCGTTCAAGAAAAAAACAAAGTAGACCCAGTTGAATTTTTTGAAGCTACGCTTGAAAAAGTTCGTCCTATGGTTGAAGTAAAAGCACGCCGTGTTGGTGGTGCTACTTATCAAGTTCCTATGGAAGTACGCCCATCCCGTCGTACTGCTCTAGCGATGCGTTGGTTAGTAGATGCTGCTGCTAAGCGTTCTGAAAAAACTATGGCTTTACGTCTTGCTGGTGAGTTGCTTGATGCAGCTGAAGGTAAAGGCGCAGCGGTTAAAAAACGTGAAGATGTGCACCGTATGGCTGAAGCCAACAAAGCCTTCTCTCACTACCGTTTCTAAGCGGATAAAACAGGACCTAATCAGGAGGGTGATGAATTTAGTTGTCACTAGTTTGTCATCAAAGCGCTTTAAGTTGCTATGCAGCTTAAAGCGTCCTGTTTTAAACAACAAAATTTAGGAATGCTAGAAATCATGGCACGTCAAACCCCAATTTCTCGTTACCGTAACATTGGTATCTCTGCGCACATTGACGCAGGTAAAACAACCACTTCTGAACGTATTTTGTTCTACACAGGTGAGAGCCACAAACTAGGTGAAACTCACGAAGGTTCAGCAACAACTGACTGGATGGAACAAGAGCAGGAACGTGGTATTACCATTACTTCAGCAGCTGTAACATGCTTCTGGAAAGGTATGGCTAACCAATTTGACCAACACCGTATTAACGTAATTGACACCCCAGGACACGTTGACTTCACAATTGAAGTTGAGCGTTCTATGCGTGTTCTTGACGGTGCATGTATGGTTTACTGTGCTGTAGGTGGTGTACAACCTCAGTCTGAAACTGTATGGCGTCAAGCAAACAAATATAAAGTACCTCGTTTAGCGTTCGTTAACAAAATGGACCGTACTGGTGCAAACTTCTTCCGCGTAGTTGAACAAATGAAGACACGTTTGGGTGCTAACCCAGTGCCTATCGTTGTTCCAGTGGGCGCAGAAGACACATTCACAGGTGTTGTTGACTTAATCGAAATGAAGTCAATCATCTGGGACGAAGCTTCTCAAGGTATGAAGTTTGAATACGGCGACATTCCTGCTGATCTGCAAGATACAGCTGAAGAATGGCGTACAAACATGGTTGAAGCTGCTGCTGAAGCATCAGAAGAACTCATGGACAAATACCTGGAAGAAGGCGACCTTTCTAAAGAAGAAATCGTAGCTGGTTTACGTCAACGTACATTAGCGGGTGAAATTCAACCTGCAATGTGTGGTTCTGCATTCAAAAACAAAGGTGTTCAACGTATGTTGGACGCAGTGATTGAATTCCTTCCAGCGCCTACAGACGTAGAAGCGATCAAAGGTATCCTAGACGACAAAGACGAAACCGAAGGTTCTCGTGAAGCGTCTGACGATGCTCCGTTCTCTGCGCTTGCGTTCAAAATCATGAACGACAAATTCGTAGGTAACTTAACGTTCGTACGTGTTTACTCAGGTGTTCTGAAAGCAGGTAGTCCTGTTTACAACCCAGTGAAAATGAAACGTGAACGTATTGGCCGTATCGTACAGATGCACGCAAACGACCGTCACGACATCGAAGAAATTCGTGCGGGTGACATCGCGGCGTGTGTAGGTCTTAAAGACACGACTACGGGTGATACACTGTGTGACGAAAACAACGTAATCACACTTGAGCGTATGGAATTCCCAGAGCCAGTAATTCAATTGGCTGTTGAACCTAAGACCAAAGCTGACCAAGAAAAAATGTCAGTTGCGCTTGGCCGTTTAGCGAAAGAAGATCCATCGTTCCGCGTATTCACAGACGAAGAATCTGGTCAGACTATCATCGCTGGTATGGGTGAGCTTCACCTTGACATCATCGTTGACCGTATGAAGCGTGAATTCAACGTTGAAGCGAACATTGGTAAACCAATGGTTGCTTACCGTGAAACGATCAAGAAATCAATCGAACAAGAAGGTAAATTCGTTCGTCAAACTGGTGGTAAAGGTAAATTCGGTCACGTATACGTACGTTTAGAACCGCTTGATCCTGAAACTGGTAAAGACTACGAGTTCGCTGAAGAAGTTGTTGGTGGTGTAGTACCTAAAGAATTCTTCGGTGCGGTTGACAAAGGTATCCAAGAACGTATGAAGAATGGTGTCCTTGCTGGTTACCCAGTTGTTGGCATCAAAGCAACATTGTTCGACGGTTCTTACCACGATGTCGACTCTGACGAATTGTCGTTCAAAATGGCGGGTTCTTACGCATTCCGTGACGGTTTCATGAAAGCAGATCCTGTTCTTCTTGAACCTATCATGAAAGTTGAAGTAGAAACTCCAGAAGACTACATGGGCGATATCATGGGTGACTTAAACCGTCGTCGTGGTATGGTTCAAGGTATGGACGATTTACCTGGCGGTACTAAAGCAATCCGTGCTGAAGTTCCACTGGCTGAGATGTTCGGTTACGCGACTCAAATGCGTTCTATGTCTCAAGGTCGTGCGACTTACTCTATGGAATTTGCTAAATACGCTGAAACTCCACGTAACGTGGCGGAAGGCATCATCGCTAAATTCCAAGCTGGCGGTAAAAAAGGTGACGACGAGTAATCTTTCGATTACTATATTGCCTAACTAATTTTATAGTTAAAATCTAATGCTCATGCAGTGATCCTGCATGAGTAATCTACAAAGGAAGATGAACATGGCTAAGGCTAAGTTTGAACGTAATAAGCCACACGTTAACGTGGGCACAATCGGTCACGTTGACCATGGTAAAACAACTTTAACAGCTGCAATTGCAACTGTATGCGCGAAGAAATTCGGTGGTGAAGCGAAAGATTACGCTGCAATCGACTCTGCTCCAGAAGAAAAAGCACGTGGTATTACAATTAACACTTCTCACGTAGAATACGATTCTCCAACTCGTCACTACGCTCACGTTGACTGCCCAGGCCACGCCGACTATGTTAAAAACATGATCACTGGTGCTGCTCAGATGGACGGTGCGATCCTTGTTTGTTCAGCGACTGATGGTCCAATGCCACAAACTCGTGAACACATCCTTCTTTCTCGTCAGGTAGGTGTACCTTACATCATCGTATTCTTAAACAAATGCGATATCGTAGACGACGAAGAGTTAATCGAATTAGTTGAAATGGAAGTTCGTGAACTTCTTTCTACTTACGACTTCCCAGGCGACGACACTCCAGTAATCCGTGGTTCTGCTCTTGCAGCACTTAACGGTGAATCAGGTCAATATGGCGAAGACGCTGTTGTTGCTCTTGTTGAAGCGCTTGACTCTTACATTCCAGAGCCAGTACGTGCAATCGACCAAGCATTCTTAATGCCAATCGAAGACGTGTTCTCTATTTCTGGTCGTGGTACAGTTGTAACTGGCCGTGTAGAAACTGGTATCGTTAAAGTAGGTGAAGAAGTTGAAATCGTGGGTATCAAAGATACAGCGAAAACAACTGTTACTGGCGTTGAAATGTTCCGTAAGCTTCTTGACGAAGGTCGTGCTGGCGAGAACTGTGGTGTTCTTCTACGTGGTACTAAGCGTGAAGAAGTTCAACGTGGTCAAGTACTTGCTAAACCAGGTTCAATCAAGCCGCACACTAAATTCGACGCAGAAGTATACGTACTTTCTAAAGACGAAGGTGGCCGTCACACTCCATTCTTAAATGGTTACCGTCCACAGTTCTACTTCCGTACTACGGACGTAACTGGTGCGATCCAGCTGAAAGAAGGCGTTGAAATGGTTATGCCAGGTGACAACGTTGAAATGTCAGTAGAATTAATCCACCCAATCGCAATGGACGCTGGCTTACGCTTCGCGATCCGTGAAGGTGGTCGTACTGTAGGTGCTGGTGTAGTTTCTAAAGTAACTGCATAATCACTTCTATAGTGTGAAAAAGCGTCCCTTTGGGACGCTTTTTTTATCTCTGCAGATTAAATTGTCAGACAATTTAACTGCAAGCTGTCCTAAACTGATATTCGCCTGACCTTAACTGCACTTATCCTCATATCAGAACCACGTAAGATAAAGCTGAAGAAAATAAATAAAAGTTTCAGGTGAGACGCTTCACTTGAAAGGAGTTGAGGTCATGAATGCTAAAGTAAATATTACCAACCGCGCAGGTGCCAGTTTCCCGGTACGTCGTATGGCGTTTGAGTTTGATCAGGTTCCAGAATATTGGGTGCAAGGTTCGGCTGGCCTGACACATTTTATGACTGCTTTATCCGCCTTGTTTCCAGCCGGTGAAAAATTCTTTATTGATAGTGTACGTGCGGTGCGTTATCACCCGGCGATTAAAGATAATCAGGAACTGCAAAAAGAAATTTCAGCCTTTATTGGCCAGGAAGCCATGCATACCCAGGAGCATGTTGGCTTTAATGCCTCGGCACAAAAATATGGCCATGATGTAGAACGTTTAGACCGTTATACCGATAAAGTGATTCAAGGCGCGCGTAAGGTATTTGCCGGTGTTGGTAAGCCCTTTGGCATCACTCAGGAAATGGTTGATTTGACCGCAACCACCGCACTGGAACATTTTACCGCGACTATTGCCACCCAGTTGCTACGTAATTCGCATATTCAGGAACTGATGAGCGATGACACCATGAAAACCATGTGGCTGTGGCACGCGATTGAAGAAAACGAGCATAAAGCGGTGGCTTATGATGTGTTTGAGGGGGTATTCGGTCAAGGCACCAAAGCCTATTTACTGCGCACCAGCTCACTGGTTGCCGCCATGCTGACCTTATTTGTGGTGCAAAACTATTTCCTGTTCCGTCTGTTAAAAGAAGACAAACAGCTAAATCTGGAAGCGTTGAAGGCCATTTATACCTATGCCTATAGCCCGTCTAAGGGCATTATTACCGGTATGGGCCGTGAGATGCTGGCATATTTCCGCCCGGGCTTTCACCCGAACGATTTAGATACCGTCAGTCTGCTGGACACATGGAAAGCCAAATTGGGCTTCTAACGGTGTTGACTCTTGGGGCAATGAAAATTGCCCTTTTTTTTGCTCGATTTTTTATCCAGAGCTCTTATAATGCGAACTTTGTTTTGACCGATGATGAACGAAGATGATTCGTTTAATGCAACACGCTGATATTCATAGTGTATTTAAAATTGAGCAACAGGTACAAAGCCATCCCTGGAGCTTGAAACAGTTTGCTGAAGCGGTAGACAGCTATCAATGTACTGTAATCGAGCAGCAAGGACAGCTGGTCGGGTTCTGTATTTTGCAACCGGTGCTGGATGAAGCTAACCTGTTGCTGATGGCGGTTGCGCCTGAACAGCAGGGGAAGGGGTTGGGTTATCAGCTGCTGGAGCATTCGATTGAGCAGTTGCCGAATCAGCCAGTACAGATTTTTCTGGAAGTGCGTGAAAGTAATACTGCGGCCATCCGGCTGTATGAAAAAGCTGACTTTCATCAAATTGATGTACGCAAAAATTATTATCCAAATCCGGATGGCACACGTGAACATGCGGTTATCATGGTTAAAGCCTGTAGTGATGATTTTGCCGCGCTCTTTTCATCACCTTAATTTTTAATTGATCAGGTTTTATTTGATAATCGAATTATTCCAACCACTCGGCAGGGTGGTCATGAGAGAGTTTCCCAATTGACGGATTTCTTCGCTGCTTAAGCTGCGGTTGAGCCGGCGCCATTGGCCATCAATCAGCAATTCCAGCGGTACATACTGCGATTTATAATTCATTTTATTGGAATGTGGCACCCAATAGCCTAAGTAAACATAAGGTAGTCCCAGTTTTTGAGTGTGTTCAATCTGTTTTAAAATCGCAAACACGCCCAAGGAGCGGCGGTTTTCATCCGGATCAAAGAAGGTATACACCGCAGACAGGCCATCATCGAGCAGGTCGCAGGTCGAGACCGCAATCAGCCGGTCTTCGTGCCAGAGTTCTAAAAAGAAACTGTCGGTGCAGCTGTGCACCAGAAATTTTTCAAACTGATCCTGACTTGGCGGATACATATCGCCATCGGCATGGCGTTCATTAATATAACGCTCATACAGCGCATAATGCTGTTCATTGGCTTCCTGGGTAGAGCGGATGGTGACGTGTAGGTCCTGATTGCGTTTCCAGGCTTTTTTCTGGGTGCTGTTCATCTGAAATTCGTGTACCGGCACGCGCGAAGACAGGCATTGACGGCATAAATGACATTCCGGCCGATAGACAAAGTCACCGCTACGACGAAAGCCCATGCGTGACAGTTCAGACAGGGTCACCACATCAATCCGGTGCGCCGGATCTAAAAACACCATGCGAGCAGATTTATCATCCAGATAACTGCAGTTATGCGGCGGCGTAATATAATATTGTAATTCGTTGAGCAGGGATTTCGGTTGATATGAATTCATGGCAATCCCTCTTTATTTATTCATCCAGTGAGTCGTTTTGCGCTATTGTTTTACTTGAAAATACACCCTCCTGGTATTTTTTCCAATCTATCGCCGGCTGTTTTACAACATCTTGTAACGATTTTAAGTATGCTTGGCGAGTTATTGTACAGGCGCCCAGACTTAATAGATGGTCATTGACCAGCTGGCAGTCAATCCAGGGCAGGGCGTTGTCGCGGCCAATCAGCATTAAGGTATAAAACGCCATTTTAGAGACATCTGTGCGCTGGCTAAACATTGACTCGCCAAAGCAGCCGCGGCCAATGGTGACGCCATACAAACCACCGACCAGCGCATCCTGCTCCCAGACTTCGACACTATAGCCATAACCGGCCTCAAACAGGTCAATATAGCCCTGAATGATGTCTTCGGAAATCCAGGTGTCATTGGCATAAGCCCGTGGCAGCGAACAACAGCGAATCACCCGTTCAAAGGCCTGATTGATGCTAATCCGGTAATCACCTTTTTTCATGTTACGCAGCAGTGACTTGCTTGGATGATAATCCTGAGGGCGGATAATGCAGCGCGGCTCGGGACTCCACCAGCAAATCGGATCACCGTCGGAAAACCACGGAAACAGGCCGTGGGTATAAGCTTCAAACAGGGTCGAGGGGGACAGGTCTGCACCAATACAAATCAGTCCTTCACCCTGTGGATCAGCTTCATCAGGATGGGGGAAAATAAATTGTGAGGGTGCAAGTGCGGTCATACAGCTACTCTGAATCGAAACAGATCTCTATCATACATAAAAAAGCCGCCCGGATTGGGCGGCTCGTGCTTTAGGCAAAATTATTCACCTAGGGCATCCAGATATTTTTCAGCATCTAGGGCTGCCATACAGCCTGAACCAGCTGATGTAATCGCTTGACGATAGACGCTGTCTGCCACGTCACCGGCTGCGAATACGCCCGGTACAGAGGTTTGGGTTGCGTTACCGGCAGTACCACTTTGAACCTGAATATAACCATCACGCAGGTTTAACTGGCCTTCGAACATGCCCGTATTTGGCTTGTGACCAATCGCCACGAACATACCAGATACATCTACATTCTGGGTTGAACCATCGACAGTAGATTTCAAACGTACGGCAGTCACACCAGATTGTGCATCACCCAGGACTTCATCGACCTGGTTGTTCCAGAGAATGCTGATTTTGCCTTCTTTTTCTTTGGCAAAAATATGATCTTGCAGAATTTTCTCTGAACGCAGGCTGTCACGGCGGTGTACCAGGGTCACGTGAGAGGCGATATTGGAAAGATACAGCGCTTCTTCAACTGCGGTATTACCACCACCGACTACCATCACGTTCTGGTTTTTGTAGAAGAAACCATCACAGGTGGCACAGGCACTAACGCCTTGGCCCATGAATTTGGCTTCAGATTCCAGACCGAGGTATTGAGCCGTAGCACCGGTGGCAATAATTAAGGCATCACAGGTGAACTCTTCCATATCGCCTTTAAGGACGAATGGACGCACGCTTAAATCGACTTCATTGATATGGTCATAGACAATTTCGGTGCCGAAACGTTCCGCATGGGCCTGCATACGTTCCATGAGCGCTGGTCCTGTCAGACCTTCCGGATCACCCGGCCAGTTATCTACTTCTGTTGTCGTCGTAAGTTGACCACCGAGTTGTAAACCTGCAATTAAGGTCGGTTTTAAATTGGCACGTGCAGCATAAACAGCAGCACTATAACCTGCAGGTCCTGAACCTAAAATAATCAAACGTGAATGACGAGCACCCATCTGTAGCATCCTTTTATTATTGAGCAATTTATGGAATTATACGTGAAACTGTATAACAGTTGTGTGAGATTCAGTGGATATTATTGATCATAGAAATCGATTTAAGCTATATAGAAAAAGTTAACAACTGACTTCAATAATCTTGCATCTTTTTTGCTGCAACAGGTGCATAATATCTATTTTATGGCCATGCCAAACTGGCGGGTTGCACAAGAACATTTATGAAAAATTGGTTACAGGACAGTATATGACTGCGGTGTCGGGTGCTTATGCACAGCGCTTAATAATGACATTATTTTTGGTCTCATTCGGGATTTATTTGTTCCTTGCGACAGTCACCTATACCCCTTTTGATCCGGGCTGGATGCATTTGTCTAGTGATACCCAGCAGGTGTCCAATGCCAGCGGGGTCGCCGGCGCATGGATTGCCGACCTGTTGTTCGGCTTTTTGGGCTGGGCCAGTCTGCTGATTCCGCTGTACCTGTTTATTGAAGCCATTCAGGTGTGGTGGCCGCGCAGTTTCCTGAACCGTCCTTTCCGTTATGCGGCGCAGTTCTTTATTTTGCTGGCCACTGCCAGTCTGTTGTACCTGTTCTGGCAAGTACCGGCCGATACACTGGACAATGCTTCTGGCGGGATTATTGGTTATGAACTGGGGCAGAGCCTGTCGCAGCTGCTCACTATTTATGGCGCGGCCTTTTTCCTGCTGGTGTTCTGGGGTGTCCTGTTTACACTGGCCTTTGGGATTAAATGGAACCGGACCTGGGTGACTTTAAAAGCCACGCCAGCTTATTTACAAGACCTGTTTTACCGTGATGTGCCTAAAGCTGATCAACCGGCACCGGTCGTTAAAAAAACAGTGGTGGCTGCTGCGCCAGCCGCAGCCGAAGTGGTTACACCGGCACCAGAACATCGTGAAGTCGAAGAAGCTCCGGTGGCACCAGCGGTGTCCCGTCATGAACAGGTGGCCGAGCGTCTGTTTGATGATATGGTCGAGCGTGAACAGCAGCGTTCTGCAGAGCAGGATCTGCTGGATGAAGAAGAGCAGGCCTTTGAACAGACGGTTGAAAAAGCCCATCGCCTGACCCAGGACAGTCAGCGTGTGGTGGCAACCGGTGAAGTTTGGCGTGCGCTGAATGATGATGCTGGCCAGAAGCACAGTCAGGATATTCATGAGCTGTTACGTGCTTCTCAGGATCAGATTCCGCACGCACCGAAAGATCATTTTAATGCAGTGGTCCAGCCCGTGCATGATGCACCGCCTGCATCGAATACGCCGCAGTCTAATATTGACTGGGATGATGACGAAATCTTTGACGAATTGCTGGCTGCTGTACCGAATGGGAAAGCTGCTCAGGATCTGCATAGTCCATTTAATAGTCAGTCGCAGCCTGAACCTGCACCGCACATCCAGCCGGTGCCAGACGTACAAGCGGTTGAAATGCCATCGGCTGCCACAGCGCAGTATGCAAGCCCGAAAAACCGTCTGAGTGATGAAGAATTTGAAGGGCTGGATGATCTGCTGATTGATGATCTGAAGCCAGAAGCACCTGCCCCAAGAACTACCAGCAGTTATGCGCAGTCTTCGGCTTTTGTACAGGCGCCTATTCAGCATCAGGCTGCGGTAAGTGCCACAGCGGCTGCACCAGTGGTCAATGACGCGGTGAAAGAAGCCCTATCGAAAGAAGAATTCATTGAGGCGTGGCATGAAACTGCAGGCAAACCGCAAGAAGAAGATGAATTTGACTTTGATGCGCCATTAACCGATGCCATGGGCCGTCCAATGTCGCGTGCCATGCAGGTCGCAGAGAAACGTCGTGATTTATCACCATTGCCGGGTCTGGAGCTACTGGATAAGGTCGATCCAAATAAAAAGGTCAACTTCACCGCAGAGCAGCTGGAGCGTTTATCTGGACTGCTGGAAATCAAGCTGCAGGAATTTAATGTCAAAGCCAAAGTGGTGGAAGCACAGCCGGGACCGGTAGTTACACGTTTTGAGCTGGATCTGGCGCCGGGGGTAAAAGCCTCGAAAGTCACCAATATTTCCCGTGACCTGGCCCGTTCCATGTCGATGGCTTCGGTGCGTGTGGTCGAGGTGATTCCGGGCAAACCGTATATCGGTATTGAGGTGCCAAACAGTACCCGTGAAATGGTGCGTCTGATTGAGCTGGTGCAAACCCCAAAATTTGAAGATCAGGATGGCATCCTGTCGATGGCGATGGGTAAAGACATTTCTGGTAATCCGGTCATTACCGAACTGGGCAAAGCGCCGCATATGCTGGTTGCGGGGACCACCGGTTCCGGTAAATCGGTAGCGGTCAACTCGATGATTCTGTCGATGCTGCTTAAATACAAGCCAGATCAACTGCGTTTAATTCTGATTGACCCGAAACAGTTGGAACTGGCCAACTATAACGATATTCCACATTTGTTAACGCCAGTGGTGACGGATATGAAAGATGCCGTCAGCGCCCTGAACTGGTGTGTCAATGAAATGGAACGCCGTTATAAGCTGATGTCATTCCTGAAAATCCGTAAACTCAGCGACTATAACCGCAAAGTCGAAGAAGCCCTGGCCAATGGCGAAGACCTGATTGATCCGACCTGGAAACCGGGCGATTCAGCAACCCAGGAACGCGCACCGCGCTTGACGCCGTTACCATCAATTGTGATTGTGGCGGATGAGTTTGCCGACATGATTATGCAGGTGGGTAAAAAAGCCGAAGAAATGATTACCCGTCTGGCACAGAAATCACGTGCGGCGGGGATTCACTTATTGCTGGCTACCCAGCGTCCATCGGTGGATGTCATTACCGGTCTGATCAAGGCCAATATCCCGACTCGCGTTGCCTTGCGTGTGAACTCGAAAATTGACTCACGGACCATTTTAGATGCTGGCGGCGCAGAAGACCTGCTTGGTCATGGTGACATGCTGTTCCTCGGACCAGGTAAAATTGAACCGGAACGTGTGCATGGTGCCTTTATTTCCGATGATGAAGTCAACCGGATTTGTGATGCCTGGCGTGAACGGGGTTCACCGGATTATGTCGATGAAATTCTGACTCCATTTGATGAAGAACCAGCGTCACGTGGTTTTGAAGATGGTGGTGATGGCGGCTCCGACCGTGATGCGCTGTATGACCAGTGTGTGGCCTTTGTGCTGGAAACCCGTAAAGTATCGGTATCGTCTTTACAGCGTAAGTTTAGCCTCGGTTATAACCGTGCGGCGCGTATTGTCGATCAGATGCAGGAGCAGGGTATTGTCAGTGAACAGGGTCCGAACGGCAAGCGTGAAATTCTGGTTTAAGCTGTTCTCGATCTTTATAAACAAAGCCCACCAAGAGGTGGGCTTTTTTATGGACAGTGTGACTTAAGCAAATTTTGCCAGTACTGCCAAGAATTCTGCGCTTTGACGCGGGAATTCAGCAATCACGTCATGAATGCGCTGTCCTTCCGGATTGGCGGCATTTACATCACGGCCATCGGCAACAAACTGGGTCAGTAAACGCTCATAGTCTGCTGGGCGCATATGTTTAAATGCATGGTAAAGCACATGGAAATCAGCATTCACACCATTCGGAGGAAGCTGATTCAGGTAGGCAAATACACGCTCATCTGACCATTCTTCATTGAATGTTGCTGGTTGAGACAATGCCATCGCAATCTCCTGGAATAGTTTTTCGAAATGAAAAAAAGGCAAAATATGAGTTCGCAAGAGGCAAAGTGTCTTTGTGCACTTTATCTTGAAGCACAGCTTCTCGTCTTGCGGCTGGGCAAATCCTTAAAGCAATGCTTTAAGTTTGCTACTCCAGCCTCATATTCTGCCTTGATTCAATTTGCTTGACTAATCAAAAATCAGATTATCGCTCTTCAGGCAAATTGATATTCATTTCAAGCATTTCAATGTTGGCTTCAGAACGTACCGACATTTGAATGTGCTGTTCATCGACACCGCGGACATAGCGGTTCACGACCTGCATGATTTCTTTTTTCATCTGGTCAATTTTGTCCTGGCTCAGGCGGCGGCCTAAACCATTTTCAGAAGCAACAATGACTTTTAAACGATCCTTGGCGGTTTGAGCACTTGATGCTTTTTCTTCGCTGCTAAATAATTTACTCCAGAATCCTGCCATAATTACGCTCCAAATAATCGTGCTAACCAGCCTTTAGGTTTAGCAGTAATGTGACGGTATGGACGCTCTTCACCCAAGAAACGTGCCACCAGGTCATCATACGCCTGACCCGCTTCAGTTTCGCTATACAGAATGACTGGCTTACCTTCGTTAGATGCTTGCAGAACGCTTTTACATTCTGGAATTACACCTAAAGTTGGTACACGTAAAATATCTTTTGAAATATCGTCAATGGTGAGCATTTCCTGTTTATCGGCACGTTCCGGATTGAAACGTGTGATACATAAATGCTTACGGATACGTCCTTCGTTTTGTTCTACTTTTTTGGTTTTGCTGTCGAGCATGCCAATAATACGATCCGAGTCACGTACTGAAGAAATTTCAGGGTTGGTCACAATAATCGCTTCATCGGCATGGTACATGGCTAAAATGGCGCCACGCTCAATCCCTGCTGGTGAGTCACAGATAATGTAATCAAACTCTTGAGCAAGCTCATCCATGACACGTGCCACACCTTCATCGGTCAGGGCATCTTTATCACGAGTTTGAGAAGCAGGTAAAATATAAAGGTTTTCAATATCTTTATCGCGAATTAATGCTTGTTGTAAACGCGCTTCATTATTTAAAACATTCACAAAATCATAAACAACGCGACGTTCACAACCCATGATCAAGTCCAGGTTACGCAAACCCACGTCAAAATCGATAACAACAGTTTTGTGGCCACGTAGGGCTAAACCTGTTGCAAAAGATGCACTCGTTGTAGTTTTACCTACGCCACCTTTGCCTGATGTTACGACAACAATTTTCGCCACCGAATCCACTCCTGTTATGGTTTAAATCCCCCTTTTGTGTATGGGGTTTTTTGGTGTTTATTTATACATTAAAATTCCAGAGCTTCAAATACAAGCTCTTGGTTGTCATTTAGGTAAATATGTACCGGTTTTTTCGTTACGTGCGGGGGAATATCGTCCGCCACACAGTAAGTGCCTGCAATAGATACCAATTCTGCTTCTAGGGAATGACAGAAAATTCGTGCTGAACTGTTCCCACCTGCGCCGGCAATGACTCTACCACGAACGCTACCATAAATATGTATATTTCCTGAAGCAATCACTTCCGAACCGCTGTTAATACCAGCTTTCAAGATAATATCGCCCTGGTTCTGGACCAGACATTGACCGGTACGCAGAATTTCATCGTGATAAGAGGTCACATGCGAAATTCGTGCCGCTGCAGCTTCTACCACCGCGGCTTCTGCGGCAGGTGCTTCAGGTTCTGCCGGAGTTTCAATGACTTGTTCCTGGGTGGCTTTGATCTGCTGTAACTGACGATCCTGCGGAATTACCGGGAACTGGATGGCACGCGCCTGTTCCGACAGAATGCCTTCAACCACGGCCAGTGGCTGTACATTCAGATCAATCAGCAGTTGAATCAGGGCAATTAATTCCTGATCTACCGAACTTTCAATCACCGCCGGAATTTGGGGTGGAAACCCTTTTTGTAACATTGGGCTCAATTGCTGGCGGATCGCATCATGATCATCTGTATCTAAGCTAATGCGAATCGCATTGACCATTCTGCCTTTTATCCGTATGTCAGCCATAATGATTCCTTAAGACTTCTGACCTGTTCATTGTTGTCGAAGTAAATGTTGTAAATAGAGCAAATCCTAGAACAATTCGGCCGAATACTCTAGCCGAAGGTTTAAATATTTTTATTGCTGGCTATTCTTTGTCAGTTTCCTGCTCATTCAGGATCTGTTGCCACTTTTTAACTTTCACCTGTTTGCGAATGGCTTCCAGGGTTTCAAATACCGCAGATTCCACCAACGCATCAATATGCGGATTATGTTCAATCTCGATCTGGCTGACTTTGTTGGCAATATGCGCATAGGCCACATTATCTGGCAGGGTGTCATGATGGGCAAAAGGCTGAATCAGCCCTTGGGTAATATTTTCGCCCAGGCGTTGGCCAATGCTTTGAATCTGCCGTTCCATACGTCCGCCGACAATTGGCAGCAGGCGCAGTAACTGGGTCAGCTCCGGGGTATCTTCAATGGCCTGACTCACCACCTGACCGACATTTTCGGCAATGCTCTGACGCTGGCTCTGCAATTCTTTACCCAAAGATTGCTGCAAGATGTCGGCCAGTGCTGCGGCCAGCAGTTTGCGGTGCTGCTCGACCAGATCATCAATAAACTGGCGATGACCAGTGCTGCTGCTCAGTTCACGTTGCAGGTTATTGACAATGGTCAGCACAATCCGGCTCGACAGTTCTTCCATCACCAGGTTGTAATAAAAGTTGGCACGTCGGAAGATGCTGTCCGGGATGACCTTGTAGCCATGACTATATAGGTTGTAGCCAATTGCCACGGCACGTAATAAACGCAGAAAACGCAGCTGTGGCAGAATCGACAGCACTTCATACCAGTGTACGAAGGGGAAGAACCACCAGCGGGCATGATGCCGGAAAATAATCGCCAGGCCCCAACGTACCAGCAATTCGATAATCAGGAAGGTGGTAAACCAGCCTTCGGTAATAATGACCCAGGGACGCAGTTCTGTGCGATAAAATTGCAGTACCTCCGGCAATTGAATAAAGTTGAAAAGCCAGTCACCAAAATCACTCATCAAAATGGCATTGGCACTCAGGCAGAACAGGTTGATGAGAATTAACGCCATCATAAAGATGTCGTATACCAGCACTACTTTCCAGCTCCATGAGTCCTTTCTGACAAAGTGAAAGGAAGATTTGATCACCGGCTCTTCGCGTTTCTTCATAATGCTTTTGGTACTCGCTTACTGCTCAGCAAATTTCTGTTTCATTTCATGAATGAGCTGATCTTTCTCTGTCCAGAGTTGATGCACCCAGTCCTGAAAACGTTCCCGATATGCGGCATCTTCTTCATAGTCACCACCCAAGACCCAGTCTGGAATGTCAATTTTTCGCAGATTGACCGCAATACGTGGCACTTCACCTAGCCAGAATTCACCATAACCCGGTGCGCCGTCCGGATACACAATGGTCATATCTACCAGCGCATCAATTTCATTGCCGAGAATATTCAGCGCCAGCGCCAGACCGCCAGCTTTGGGTTTCAGCAGATGCTGATACGGTGATTGTTGCTGATCATGCTTTTCCTGGGTAAAGCGCGTGCCTTCCAGATAGTTGAGCAGGGTAAATGGCTGGCTGAGCAGTTGCTCGCAAGATTTACGCGCTTCCAGCATATCGCGGTCTTTTAGCGCCGGATTTTTGGCAATCTGTTCTTTGGTGTGCCGTTTCATCATTGGAAAACCCAGAATTTTAAAGGCCTGTCCGACAAAAGGAATGAAGATCAGTTCCCATTTGGTAAAGAAACGGGTCAGCGGCATGCGGGTTAAACCGAAATACTGGTTGACGGTGGTATCGACCCAGCTCTGGTGGTTACAGGTCATTAAATAACGGCCCTGCATGCTCAGTTCCAGACCATCTTCAATACTGATGTCCCAGTGGGTATTGGGTAATACATGGTCAATCAGCCAGTTGTTGACACTGAGCCAGCTGTTGGTAATCTGGATATTGGTCTGGTCGACCTTGGCCGATTTCTTGAACAATTTGGTCAGGCCCAAAGCCAGTACCGGCGGTCCATGTAAAAAAGTGCTGCCGGTGATCACTGAGCTGACCGTAAGCCCTTTTGTGATTTTTTTTAAGAGCGGTTGCTTATTGGTTTTAGATGACATAAACAGTCCTGAATATAAAAACAACTTATACGAAGTTCCGCCCAATATAATTGTTGTTTTTAAAATAAAAAAGTGTTGAAGTGAAACTGTGTAGGAATTATGGTGAACTTATGCGTAGAACAACATGAGATTATTGCAAATTGTAAATAAAAGTTTATTTATTAACAAAAAATCAATGGTCTAAGCACTTTATTTCATCCAAACTTTCCCATATACGAAAAACACAAGTAAGGAGGCATGCGATGCGTGCACTAGCAATTTCAGCAGTAGTCGGGGCAATGGTATTAACAGGTTGTCAAACCACTGGTAATAACCTGGGCGGCGTAGAATATGACAAAACCGCATTAGGAACCATTATTGGTGCGGCAGCAGGTTATGGTGTTTCTAAAGGGAATGCCAATACCAGCGCACAAAACAACCGTGCAGCAGCAATTGGTGCGGTACTCGGTGGGGCTGCAGGTATCTACTTGGACAATAAAGAGAAAAAATTACGTCAACAAATGGCTGGTACCGGTGTAGATGTTAACCGTAACCCAGATGGTTCTGTTGGCCTGATCATGCCAGGTAACATTACTTTTGATACCAACAAGTCAAACATCAAGCCAAACTTCTATGCAACTCTAGATAAAGTGGCGCAAGTTCTGACTGAAGATAACAAGAGCGGTATCTTGGTGACAGGTTATACTGACAGCACTGGTAATGACTCTATCAACATCCCGTTATCTCAGGCGCGTGCGCAATCTGTAGCGAGCTACCTGGCATCTCGTGGTGTATCAACTGCACGTATTAATGCCCAAGGTCACGGTTCATCAAACCCGATCGCGTCTAACGCAACTGCAGAAGGCCGTGAACAAAACCGTCGTGTTGAGATCAGCATTTACGCGATCCAGTAATTCGGTCCAGAATTCAAAAAACCACCTTCGGGTGGTTTTTTTTATGACCAGAAAAGCAGCATTTTAGATTAGGCAACTGTGGTGGAGATGACTATAATCGAGCTCGAACCGAAATAGAGGAAACACTATGTCACTGGCAAGTCAACTCAATGACAAGCAACTTGAAGCCATGAAATATACTCAAGGACCCTTGTTAGTGCTTGCAGGTGCAGGTTCAGGTAAAACCTCGGTGATTACCCGGAAAATTGCCTATCTGGTGCAGCAATGCCGTATTCCGGCGCACCGGATTACCGCCATGACCTTTACCAACAAGGCTGCGCGTGAAATGAAAGAGCGGGTTGGTAAGTTGCTGTCGCGTGAAGAAGCCAAAGGTCTTTCGGTCTCGACCTTCCATACGTTCGGTTTAAATTTACTGCGTTTAGAGCTGAAACATACCTCGCTTAAAGCCAACTTTTCGATTCTGGATGCCGACGACTGCAAACGCATTCTGATGGATCTGATGCATCGCGACAATTTATCGGGTGCAGAAAGCAAAGAGCTGATTGCGCGGGCCATGAAAATGATTTCGGACTGGAAAAATGACCTGATTCCACCGGAGCAGGCACATACCACCTGTGAAACGCCAGAAGATATCCAGATGGCGCATTTATATCAGCTGTATGAGCGTAATTTACGTGCCTATAACGCAGTCGATTTTGATGACCTGATTGTGATGCCAACCCGGTTATTGCAGGAAAATGCTGAAGTCCGCGATAAATGGCAAAACCGGGTGCGTTATTTGCTCGTCGATGAGTATCAGGACACCAACACCGCGCAGTATATTCTGGTCAAACTTCTGGTCGGGGTAATGGGACAGTTCACCGCCGTAGGGGATGATGACCAGTCCATTTACGCCTGGCGCGGCGCCAAACCGGAAAATATGGCGCTCTTAAAAGAAGATTTCCCAAATTTAAAAGTGATCAAGCTGGAGCAGAACTACCGCTCCACCAGCCGGATTCTAAAAGCGGCCAATACTGTAATTGGCAATAACCCGCATATTTTTGACAAAAAACTCTGGTCGGACAAAGGCCATGGTGAAGTCATCCGGGTGATTACCTGCCGCAATGATGATGATGAAGCAGAGCGCGTGGTCAAAGACCTGATCACGCATAAACTGATGAACGGTAAAAACTGGAAAGATTATGCGATTTTGTATCGCGGTAACTTCCAGGCGCGTATTCTGGAAACCCAGCTGCGCCAGATGCAGATTCCGTACAAGCTGTCAGGAGGTCAGTCTTTCTTCGCCCGGGCAGAAATTAAAGATGTGATGAGCTATTTACGGCTGATTATTAACCCGGAAGATGACAGTGCTTTCCTGCGCATTATCAACACGCCAAAACGTGCCATCGGCCCGGTGACCTTAGAAAAACTGGGCTTATTTGCACAGGAAAACCATCTGTCCTTGCTGGCGGCAGCAGGTGATCAGCGTTTGACCATGGCCATTCCGAAAAAAGCCACGACTCAGCTGGCCGAGTTTGCCGACTTTATCCAGAACTTTACCCGTGAATTGCTGGAAGATGATGAACCGGTGCCAATCATCCGCCAGATGATGAACGAAGCTGGTTATATCGACTACGTCAAAGAAAGCGCCGCCACGCCTGCGCAGGAAAAAACCAAGCTGGACAATATTGAAGTGCTGTACAGCAGTATTCAAAGCCTGATTAACCGCGCTGAAGATGTGGACGAAAAAAATATTGAAAGCGTGATCCGTAAAATGGTGCTGCTGGATATGCTTGAGCAGCAACAGGAGGAAGAAGACACTGACAAGGTCAACTTATTAACCTTGCATGCCTCCAAAGGTCTGGAATTTCCGTATGTCTATTTAATTGGACTGGAAGAGGAAATTCTGCCGCATAAAAACTCGATTGTGGCTGAAACGGTCGAAGAAGAACGCCGTTTGATGTACGTGGGCATTACCCGTGCGCGTCAAGGCCTCACCATTACCCTGGCCGAGCAGCGTAAGGCTGGCGGGCAGATGAAACAGATGACCCCAAGCCGCTTCCTAGATGAAATGCCACAAGATGAGCTGGAATGGCTGGGTCGCAAGAAAAAGCTGGCTGGCGATATCGATCCGAAACTGCAGGCCCAGCATTATCTGGAAAATTTACGTGCGTTAATTAAACGCTAAACCATTCATTGATATAAACAGGAATAACTGATGAAAGTTCAGGTAAAAGTGCTTGATGCACGTTTGGGCCAAGAATGGCCAATGCCAACCTATGCTACCTCTGGTTCGGCAGGTTTGGATTTGCGTGCCTGCGTGCATGAGACCACTGTCATTGAGCCGGGTCAAACCGTATTGGTCAAAACTGGTCTGGCGATTTATATTGAAGATCCGCATTTTGCCGGTTTAATCCTGCCACGTTCGGGTCTGGGCCATAAACATGGTATTGTGCTCGGCAACCTGGTTGGCCTGATTGATTCTGACTATCAGGGCGAACTGATGGTGTCGGTCTGGAACCGTGGTCAAACTGCATTTAGCCTGGAACCAGGTGAGCGTCTGGCGCAATATGTGCTGGTGCCGGTGGTACAAGCCCAGTTTGATCTGGTCGATGAATTTGAAGCCACCGAACGTGGTGCTGGCGGTTTTGGCCATACCGGTAAAGCTTAAAATCTGCTTGAATGATAAAGCCTAAACATCAGGCTTTATCACAACACGCTAGAAAGTAACGCAACAAACACTTAAAATTACATTTTGTAGCGTGAATTCTGTTTTCGGCCGCATAGAATCAGTTCTTATATTAAAAAGCCTAAAACAATCATTCTCCCTATTCATATATAAAGTAGTTCTGCCATGGATATTCAACAGTCCAGTTTCCCTTTTCAGGTTTTCCGTGCTTACGACATTCGTGGCAAGGTGACTTTGCTGACGCCTGAACTGGTGCAAGCGGTGGCGTTGGGTTTGGCCGTACAAATTAAAAACACGGGCAGCACACGCGTAGTGATTGGTTATGATGCTCGACTCAGCAGTCCGGCCTATGCCGATCTGATCATGCAGGTGCTCCAGCAGCAGGGCTTAAGCCCGACCTTAATAGGCTGTTGTTCCAGTCCGATGCTGTATTACATTGCCCGCCAGTTTGATGGCAATGGCATTATGGTTACGGCCAGTCACAATACCAAATCTGACAATGGTATTAAATGGATTCTGGGTGGAGAACCCCCGACGCCAGACAAGATCCAGCAGGTGGCGGCCCATGCCAGCAACTATTTTCTGGCACATCGACAGCAGCCTGTGGCTGAACAGCCGCATCAGATTTATCCGGAATTTTGCCTGCAGTATCAGCAGGCGCTACTCGATGATATTCAATTACAGCGCCGTTTTAAGGTGGTGCTCGATGGTCTGCATGGTTCAGCGGGTCGCTGCGCTGCGCTGGTCTTGCAAAAACTGGGCTGCGAGCTGATCACAATCCGCTGTGAGGCCAATGGGCATTTCCCCGATCATGCCCCAGATCCCTCTCAGGAAAAACATTTAAGCAAGCTGAAACAGGCGGTACAGCAGCATCAGGCAGATTTAGGCATTGCACTGGATGGCGATGGCGACCGTCTGGTTCTGGTCGATGAACAGGCCAAAGTGATTGGTGCAGACCGTTTGCTGGCATTGTTTGCCGAAATGTGTTTACAGCAACATCCACAGCATGAAGTGGTGTTTGATGTGAAGTGTTCGACCATGGTGCGTAACACGGTACGCGCGCTGGGTGGCCATCCGGTAATGATTCGTACCGGCAGCACCTTCCTGCGTCAGTATCTGGCGCAATCAAAGGGACACGCAGTGTTTGGTGGTGAATATGCCGGGCATTATGTCTTTAATGACGGGCGCGGCTTTGGCTATGATGATGGCCTGTATGCCGCGCTGCGGGTAATGGAATATTTAAGCCAGCGCCCGGAGCGAAGCCTGTCTGAACTGCTGGCCAAATATCCTGAACGCTGCTGTACTGAAGATACTTATATCAGCACCCACAACATTGCTTCAGCGCATGTTTTACATGAGCTTGAAACCTTAAGTCAGCCATTGGCCGCACAATTAAGTAAAATTGATGGCGTTCGACTTGATTTTGAAGATGGTTTTGGCATTATTCGAGCATCGAATACGGGCGAATATTTTACAGTACGTTTTGATGCCGATAATCCGGCACGATTAGCGGATATTCGTCATACCTTTGTTTCCATGCTGAGCAACCGTTATCCGCAGATTGCTCAAGACATTTTAGATGCTCAATAAGGAGAGGCGCATGCCACAGCAACAGACTGGCATCGACAAAGCACAGATTCTGACAGAAGCTTTGCCGTATATTCAACGTTTTATGGGTAAAACGCTGGTCGTGAAATATGGTGGCAATGCCATGACCGATCCTGAGCTGGAAAGTTCATTTGCACGTGACATTGTGCTGCTTAAAACGGTCGGTTTAAACCCGATTGTGGTGCATGGCGGTGGTCCACAGGTCGATTCCTTCCTGAAACAGCTGGGCCGCGAATCTGACCGTATTGATGGCATGCGCGTGACTGATCCGGCGACCATGGAAGTGGTAGAAATGGTGCTTGGCGGTAGCGTGAATAAATCTATCGTCAATTTAATTAACCAGCATGGCGGCCGTGCCATTGGTTTGACCGGTAAAGATGGCAACCTGATTCGGGCCAAAAAACTGCTGATGGAAAAAACCGCAGAAGATGGTTCAGTACAGAAAATTGACTTAGGCTTGGTCGGCGAAGTGGTCGGCGTGAAAACCGACGTACTGGAAATGTTTACCCAAAGCGATTTTATTCCGGTGATTGCGCCGTTAGGCGTCGACGAAGACGGTAATACCTATAATATTAATGCCGATCTGGTCGCTGGTAAGGTGGCTGAAGCTTTGGGCGCAGAAAAACTGATTCTGTTGACCAACATTACGGGTGTACTGGATGCCAACAAGAATCTGCTGACCGGTTTAACCACTCAGGAAGTCGATCAGTTAATTGAAACCGGCGTAATTTATGGCGGTATGATTCCGAAAGTAGGCTGTGCGCTGGATGCCGTCAAAAATGGCGTGGTCAGTGCGCATATTGTCGATGGCCGTGTGCCACATGCCTCTTTGCTGGAAGTCTTTACTGACCATGGAGTGGGCACTTTAATTACCAACCGTGCCGCCAAACACTAAGAGTTAAAACAACTCAAGGTCTCTAAGGAGGCCTTTTTTTATGGCTGATTTTTGGTCATTGAATTGTCATCTGCATCGCCTAGTGTATAGGCAGAACATTAGGAGTGCTGATCGATGTTAGCCAAACTCAATCAATATCGACAAAATTTGAGTTTTCCTTTAAGCAAAAAAAATCATACCAAATATGATTTTAAAACCACAACAAAAACAGAATACAGCTTTGAATGGGTTGAAAATTTAAAACAGTTAAAAGAAGTACAGCAATTTCGTGCCGAGCAGTTTGCCAACCAGTTCGGTTTGCAGTTTGAGCATGGACTGGATCAGGATGTTTACGATTTTGGCTGCGAACATGCCGTATTAAGGGATAAGGCCAGTGGGGAAATTGTGGCCTATACCCGATTAAAACTGTTTCAGGGGCATGAGCTGGCGCAAAGTTATAGTGCCAGCGAATTTGCCATTGAAGAGCAATTAAAGCATCTCAACAATATTGTGGAAATTGGCCGTACCTGCGTGCATCCACGGCATCGGGCCGGTAAAGCTCTATCCATTTTATGGCTGAATCTGGTGCCGAAAGTACTCTGGAGCATGAAAGCCCGTTATTTGATTGGCTGTGTCAGTGTGCGTTTAGAAGGCAATGAAGCGCGTGCCTATCATACCCATCAGTATATCCAGCAGTTAAGCGAACAGCAGCGCTGTAACATTGCCTCGAAACAGGTGTATATTTCACAGGCCTCTGAAATGACTTCGCTGAAACAGGGCCGGATTCCCAAGCTGTTTGATATTTACCTGAAAATGCAGGGCAAACTGTCCACCGAAGCCTATTATGATCAGGAGTTTAACTGTCTGGATTATTTTGTCTTTGTCGAAATGAACCAGGTGCTAAAAAAGATGGTACTCAAGAAAAATACCCGTCACATTGTGGAATAAATAAAACTTTGCAGTGATTGTGATTTGCATGGCCTGACAGAGTCATGCACAATAAATGCAGTTTTAATCAGATGTTGAAGTCCTGTATGTGCCAGTTACTCGGAATGAATTGTGCAACACCTACTGATATTACCTTTTCATTTCGTGGTTTTTCACAACGTGCTGGCATAACTTCCGACCATAGTGATGGTTTTGGCATCGCCTTTTTTGAAGACAAGGCCTGCCGCTTATTTGTCGATAACCAGTCGGCAGTGGAATCGCCCATTGCCGAGCTGGTACGCAACTATCCGATTAAATCACGCAATGTGATTGCGCATATTCGCAAAGCCACGCAAGGCAAAATTACCCTGGAAAATTCCCATCCCTTTATTCGGGAGCTGTGGGGACGCCACTGGATTTTTGCCCATAATGGCGATTTACACCATTTTGATCCGGCCTTAAGCGGTCATTTTACCCCGGTGGGCAATACCGATAGCGAGCGGGCATTCTGTTATTTGCTCGATCAGATGGTACTGAAATTCGGTTTTGTGGAACCGTCTTTAGAGCAGCTCTTTGAACTGCTGACCGAAATTTCCCCGAAAATTGCCGAGCATGGCACCTTTAACTTCTGTCTGTCTAATGGTCAGGCGCTGTTTAGCTATGCCACCACCAAACTGCACTGGCTGGTGCGTGAATACCCGTTTAAACCGGCACAATTAATTGATATTGATGTCGAGGTCGATTTTAGCCAGGTTACCACACCGGAAGATCGGGTGGCGGTGATTACCACTGAACCGTTGACTCAAAATGAAACTTGGCAGGCTTTTAGCCCCGGCGAAATGATTTTATTCCAGCAGGGACAGCCGATCAGAAAACAGCTGACTTATATTGAACGTTTGGAAAAAGAACGTCTGAATCCGGAATTAAAACGGATTACCCGCGCCGATCAATATTAATCTACTGTTGTATATTTTATTTTAAATAGTGCCGTATTTTATTTAAGTCTAAAAATACGGCAGAAAATAATAAAACGGTTAAATAATAACTGACTCTTTTGCTCAGGTTAAAATAATATAAACATTATAAAACAAGGGTTTGTGTGAATTTGTTGGCAGAAACAGGAATCCCAAGTAAATCACTTCATTTTTATTTTAAATTAAATATGGCTACTATGCTCAAAGCTTATAAATCATTTGATTCAGGGGTGGTCGTATGAAAATGAAGTGGATTCCAGAATATAATACTGGCATCGATGTGATTGATGACCAACATAAACGTATTCTTGATTATATTAACGAAATTGTCGAGATTGGTGAAAATACCGATCGTGCCCGTATTAAACAGATTCTCGATAATATTATTGACTATACCCAGTCTCATTTTACCTTTGAAGAATCTTTACAAGAAGAAGCCGGTTATAAATACCGCGTACCACATAAACGCGTACATGACTTATTTATTAAAAAAATCGAGTCGTATCGTGAACGCTTTGAAATGGGGCATTCCATTGAAGGAGAACTGCACGAAGTGTTGTCAAAATGGTTAATTAACCATATTCAGCATGATGATGCAGATTATGTTGGCGCTGTAAAAGAAAATATGATGGGTATTATTCAGGAAAAAGAAAAGAAAAAAGGTAAAAACTGGTTTGCCCGTTTCTTCTCATAAACAGAATAAATTACTGCACAATTAATAAAACCAGAGAACAACAATATTGGACTAAAAACTAGCGCAGCAAACCATTGATGGCAATGGTTTGCTTTTTCTTTTTTAGTTTTTGATTTTCCCGGGTGACAAGGGCAAAATAGCGATAGATTTTTATTAGGAAAGCATCATGCAGGACAATGCTATGTCACGATGGTTATCGCCGCTGATGGCATTTTGTTTATCATTTATTCTGATTGCCACACTGGCACCGGTCACTGGCATTCAGCTGGAACGTCAACTGGACTTCTGGCTGCTGTGGTTGGGTACCATGCTGGTGCTGGCCTTGCCATTGACCTATATGGAAATTGCGCTGGCCAAGCGCTCAAAAACTACAGCCTTGCAGGCTCTATCCAGTTTGACCCGTGATGCCGATGCCTCTGCACAGTGGCGTCTGGTGGGCTGGCTGGCCGCGGTGTTTATTCCATTTTTAGCAGGCGCGATGCTGTTTAATGTCAGCCAAATGCTGACCCAGCTGGCACTGCCAACGATTCTACCGTTGTGGATTTTTATTGGCTTGGCACTGGTTGCCCTGGCATTGTCTTTTATTTCGCGTCTGCTGCTGCTTGGCCTGACTGCGGTCGGTGTGATTGCTGCCTTTATTCTGGCGCAAGTGATGGGTGCTCCGGTTGCTGAATGGCAAATGACCGCGCTTGAGTTTGGCGAGTGGGGCAATGCCACAGTACTGGCGTTGGTGGCTAGTGGCCTAGGTCTGGGTCTGTACTGGCAAACCAGTTTGCCGGCGGTACAACAGCAACAGGTGGCGACCAAAACCGTGTTCCCGATCTGGCTGGCGCAATTACTGGCCGTGATTGCCTTTGCTTTCTTTGCCGCGACTGCTCAGCTACCCGCTTTTGCGCTGGCTTTTGCTGTGGTGATGGCTGCTGCGCTCATCCTGCAACTGGCACGTGAACAGTTGGCACAGCGTCAGATTGCAGTGGCAATTCAATGGATCATTCTGCTGGCAGCCACGTTGATCTGGGCCATTCCAGGTCTGGCCAGTGTGTTAAATCCGCTGCTGATGATCTGGGGCCTGGTGATTTGTCTGATTTATGCGATTTTCGCCGGTTGGATCATGAAAATCAGTCATTTGCGTAAATCCATGAACTTCAGCAGTGAAGCCTTTTATAACCTGTGGCGTATTGCCATCCGTATTGTCTTGCCACTGGCAATTATTGCTGCGCTGCTGGCCGTGATTGGACAAATGTTCTGATGACTGCGCAGTATGTCTGGGTGGCTTTTGCCTCAGCCGAACAGCAGTTTCATCTGGCAGTGCCGTATCAAAATGGCATGACTGCGCTGGATGCGATTCAGCAGAGCGGGATTAGCGAACAGGTCAGTTTGCCTGAACCGCTGCAACTGGGAATTTTTGGTAGCCGTTTAACCGATGCGCAGCAGCCACTGCAACCGGGTGACCGGGTCGAGATTTACCGGCCGCTGACCATTAATCCGAAAGATATCCGCCGCAAACGAGCAGCGAAAAACCCGGTGGGCCGCTATGCCAAAGGCAATCGCTTTAAGCAATTGAGTTCATAAGAAAAACCCCTCACTGAGGGGTTTCTTTTTATCTGAAAGGGGCTATAGTGGGGGCGCGGTTAAAATTGCTTCTTTTGAACCCGGTAAGCCTGGTTGCTGTTCAGGAATGGTTTCTAAACCTTCAATTTTCTGCACAATACCGGTTTGATCGAAGTAGATTTTTAAGTGTTGACCTTGTGCAGCGGGAATCTTGGCTTTTTTAGCATAGGTTCCTGGGATATAATGGTAAATATAGTCCCAACGTAAAGGATTCATTGGATCTGAAATGGTTGGGCTACCCAGCAAAAAGCGGACCTGTTGGTGGCTCATGCCGACCTGAATTTTTGCAGCTTGTGCTTGGGTTAAGGGGGTGCCTTGAGGAATATCTACTTTATAAACGCCCAAGGTCGAACAACCCATGAGCAATGAAGTGACGAATAACGTCAACATGACTTTTTGCATTTTGCTACACTATCCCAATTAATTATTGATGCATTCGATCCAAGCATAGATCATACTGCATCTTAACTTTGTTGCATATTCCAACTTTAATTTTGTTGAGAGACCTTTTTTCATGCCTATTTCAAATCAAGATCTACGCAAAGCTGGCCTTAAAGTTACACTTCCACGAATTAAAATATTGGAATTATTAGAAAATTCAAGACAACATCACTTAAGCGCGGAAGATATTTACAAGACTTTACTCGAACAGGGTGAAGATGTGGGTTTAGCAACTGTGTATCGCGTGTTAACACAGTTTGAAGCCGCGGGGATTATCGAGCGTCATAATTTTGAAAATAATCATTCGGTTTTTGAAATTATGCAGGAAGATCACCACGACCACCTGGTATGCCAGAACTGTAATAAAGTGGTGGAATTTACCAACGACGTGATTGAACACGAACAGCATGAAGTGGCGAAAAAGTTTGGTTTTGAACTGACCGGTCACTCACTGAATTTATATGGCTACTGCGATGCGCCTGAATGCCGCGAAGCGTTCCGTAAAAAATAAGCGCAAAACTGCCCATCAATAAATCAACCCATAAAAACAGGCTGAAGATCAGCCTGTTTTTTTTGCCTAAAATTATTGCCCGTCGAAGGTAATATTCGAAGTGGCATGCATTAAACGCTCGCCGCCTTCTTCCGACAGCTTGATTTGCAGACGCAAATCGTTTGGCGAGTCGGCATGTTTCAGGGCATCTTTGTAGCTGATCTGCTTGGCTTTATACAGGTCATACAGGGCCTGGTCAAAGGTTTGCATACCCAACTCACGTGAACGCTTCATCAGGTCTTTAATTTCGTGCACATCGCCTTTACGGATTAAATCGGACACCAGTGGCGAGTTAATCAGCAGTTCAATCGCGGCACGACGTGAGTTGCCATCAATAGTAGGAATCAGCTGCTGTGCCACAATGGCTTTCAGGTTCAGTGATAAATCCATAAACAGCTGGCCATGACGGTCAGCCTCAAAGAAGTGGATAATCCGGTCAATGGCTTGGTTGGCGTTGTTGGCGTGCAGGGTGGCAAATACCAGGTGACCGGTTTCGGCAAAGGCAATTGCATAATCCATGGTTTCACGTGAACGGATCTCACCAATCAGGATCACATCTGGGGCCTGACGCAAGGTGTTTTTCAGTGCCACTTCAAACGAATCGGTATCAATGCCTACTTCACGCTGGGTAATAATACAGCCGGCGTGTTCGTGCACAAACTCAATCGGGTCTTCAATGGTGATGATATGACCTTTGGAATTCTGGTTACGATAACCAATAATTGACGCCAAAGAGGTCGATTTACCGGTACCGGTTGCCCCGACAAAGATGATGATGCCACGTTTGGTCATGGCCAGATCTTTTAAAATCGGTGGCAGTTTCAGTTCTTCCATGGTCGGAATTTTGGTTTCAATCCGACGCAGCACCATGCCCGGTTCATCACGCTGCTGAAAAGCGCTGACACGGAAACGTGCGCTTTTATCACGGTTGGTGATGGCAAAGTTACATTCACGGGTATCGGCAAATTCCTTGCGCTGCTTGTCGGTCATAATCGAGTTGAGCAGCTGGCCGACAATTTCCCCGGTCAGTTTGGATTTGGCCACTGGCACAATCTGGCCGTTAATTTTCATGGAAGGCTCAACATCGGCCGTAATAAACAGGTCCGATGCTTTTTGCTGAATCATTAAATTCAATAAATCATTAAAGTCCATAGCGCTGTCCTGGCTTCCTGCACACGATTAGAGGAACGATTCTGGCTGTTTCGCCACAGTACGCGCGGTCTGTGGACTGATCACGCCACGGCTGACCAGGGCTTTCAGGCTCTGGTCCAGCGTACTCATACCGTAGTTGGCACCGGTTTGAATGGCTGAGTACATCTGCGCAACCTTGTTTTCACGAATCAGGTTACGGATGGCCGGAATCCCGATCATGATTTCATGCGCCGCCACACGGCCACCGCCATTTTTCTTGAGCAGGGTTTGGGAAATGACCGCCTGTAACGATTCAGACAGCATGGCACGCACCATATCTTTTTCTTCGGCCGGAAAGACGTCAATCACACGGTCAATGGTTTTTGCCGCCGAGGTGGTATGCAGGGTACCAAAGACCAAGTGACCGGTTTCTGCCGCAGTAAGTGCTAAACGGATGGTTTCCAGGTCACGCATCTCACCGACCAGAATAATATCCGGGTCTTCACGCAGTGCTGAACGTAGCGCTTCGTTAAAGCCATGAGTATCACGATGCACTTCACGCTGGTTGACCAGACATTTTTTAGACTGATGCACAAATTCAATCGGGTCTTCCACGGTCAGGATGTGGTCATAGCGATTGTCATTGATATAGTCAATCATCGCCGCCAGGGTGGTCGATTTACCCGAACCGGTCGGCCCCGTGACCAGCACCAGGCCACGTGGATAGTCACAGATATCTCTAAAGATTTGACCCATTCCCAAATCTTCAATGGTCAGCACTTTAGAGGGAATGGTACGAAACACCGCGCCCGCACCGCGGTTCTGGTTAAATGCGTTAACACGGAAACGTGCCACGCCCGGGACTTCAAACGAGAAGTCGGTTTCCAGGTTATCTTCATAATCACGGCGCTGTTTGTCGTTCATGATGTCATAGACCAGCTTGTGAACTTCTTTATGTTCCAAGGCGGGCAAATTGATGCGGCGTACTTCACCATCCACACGAATCAGTGGCGGCATGCCTGCCGACAGGTGTAAATCCGATGCCCCATTTTTTGCCGAAAAGGCCAATAGTTCTGTAATATCCATAAGTTCCCCGAGATCATATAAATCTTAATTATTTTGTTAGAATAATACGGCTTTCCCTCAGCTTAACCAACACCTAGCACGAGGGCAAAGTAAAAAAGATGAATGAAAATGAGAACCGCATCAATGAATAGCCTGCAAAAATCGCGTCAACATGTGTTAGAACAAATTCAGCATGCCTGTCAGCAGGCGCAGCGTGACCCGGCAGAGGTCCAGCTGCTGGCGGTTTCCAAAACCCATCCGAGTGCTGTGTTGCAGGAAATGTACCAGACCGGACAGCGAGCCTTTGGCGAAAACTATTTACAGGAAGCGCTGGAAAAAATTGAGGCGCTGCAGGATTTAGAGATTGAGTGGCATTTTATTGGCCATGTGCAGCGCAACAAAACCAAACATCTGGCTGAAAAATTTGCCTGGGTGCATGGGGTAGACCGGCTGATTATTGCTGAGCGCTTGTCCAATCAGCGCAGCGATCAGCAGGCGCCACTGAATATCTGCCTGCAGGTCAATATTGATGGACAGGATAGCAAAGATGGCTGTAGCCCTGCCGAAGTACCGGCGCTGGTCGAGCAGATCAGTCGGTTGCCGAATTTACGTTTACGTGGCCTGATGGTGATTCCGGCACCAAATAACACTGCCGCCTTTCAGGATGCCAAACAACTGTTTGATACGGTCAAGGCGCAACATGCACAGCCTGCAGATTGGGATACGTTAAGTATGGGCATGTCCGGTGATTTAAATGCAGCAATTGCCGCAGGTTCGACCATGGTGCGGATTGGTACGGCATTATTTGGTGCGCGTGATTATTCGCAATAACGCTGCATCACAATATTCAGCTTATTGTTTGACATCACAGTCCGCTTAGGACAAGTGTCGTTCAATCCGGCGTGGTGGCTCCAGTTTTTGCGCCACCAGCCAGGCAAAACCAATCAGCACCGCCATTGTGATAATCAGGCTGAGCAGAGCTACTCCTAAACCGTGCTGCAGCGTAAACGGAAAACAGCCCAGGATAAAAATCAGCAACGGGAAATGGGTGATATACAGGGTATAGGAAAACTGCGCGGAAGCCGGCCAGATCACCTGAATCTGCCGTTCACCACGCGCCAGTTGTAGCAGCCAGCAGGCCGCTGCAATCCCGATACACAGGTTAAACAGCCTGAAATTTTCGCCAGTATAGTACTGCGCCAGATAAATGGAGTGAAACTGGTAGGCATCAAACAGGGCAATCAGCACCGCCAAGAGCAGAAAACCGGATTTAAAATAGTGCAGTTGGGCGGCTGGAATCTGTTTGCTCCATGCCGGACTAGCAAAAGCAAAAGCCAACAACCAGACCAGAAAATAAATCAGGAACTGGATATTGAGCAGGCTTAAGCCAAGCAGCAGGGTTAAAAACAGCAGGATGCTCCCAGGTCTGAATGTCACCAGACAACCGGCCAGAACATAAAACCAGACTTCATAACTCAGGCTCCAGAGGGCAGCATTGGCCGATACGGTCGGCGTTACAAAACCATTGACGAAAAACAGTGAACCGAGAAAATTGGCTGCACTAATGTCATAGCTGTGCCGGATCATAAAGCTTTGGCTCGCCTCAATGTTATGGGAGCCGGATGCAAAGAAATAGGGCGCCAGTGCATACAATAACAAGGTCAGCAGCATGGCAAATAAAAATGGTCCCAGAATACGCTGGCAGCGTTGCCGGCTATAGGCCAAGCCTGAAAACTGTCGATGGCGATGGATATTGTGACGGATGGAATGTCCAATCAGATAGCCGCTTAGAACAAAGAACATCATCACTGCGGCTTGTCCGAGCAGACGCACACCCGAATAGAGGGTTTGATCCAGCGGACCAATAAAGGCCTGAAAACAGTGGCTGAACAGCACCAGAATGGCACTCCATCCGCGCAGGCTTTCCAGCTGCAGGCTGAGCTGCGGCGAGAGCGGACGATAGTGCCAGAACATGGTCTAGCCTACGATCTGCAGGGTACTGGCCCCAGCACCAATTGGTTTGACCTGAATTTGGACCGGAATCCGTTCGTGAATTTCCTGAATATGGGAAATCAGCACCACTTTACGGCCCTGGCTTTGCAGCCGGTCGAGCGCATTCATGACCATATGTAGCGAGGCCGGATCGAGCGTCCCAAAGCCTTCATCAATAAACAGCGATTCCAGTTTCATGGAGCCGGAGGCCATATTGGCAATGGCCAGTGCCAGCGCCAGTGATACCAGGAAGGTTTCACCCCCCGATAAAGACAGTACCGGCCGGATTTCGCCATTCATGTCATGATCCAGAATCGCGAGGCCCAGACTGTTGGGAATACGTTGTAGCTGATAACGCGGCGCCAGTGGCTGCAGTTGCTGGTTGGCATGTTCCACCAGAATATCCAGATGATGTTCCTGGGCAATTTTCTGGAATTTGGTGCCTTCCTTGCTGCCAATTAAATCGGCAATCCGGCCCCAGCGATATTCTTCAGCCTGAGTTTTTTCAATCTGGCTCTGGAATTTGGACAGTTGTGCCTGCGCCTGTTGCTGCATGCGTAACTGGGTTTCCAGCTGGTTAAACTGCTCCTGCAAGCTGTTTTTTTCTTGTTCCAGCTGTTCCAGTTGGGTGGTCACCTCATCATAGCTGGCAGTTGGTTGCTGGGCCTGATGCTGCTGGAATTGCTCCTGCAATACATCCAGCGCACTTTGTGCACTGAGCATGGCTTGCTGCTGTTGCTGGATGGCCTGACGCATGGCCTGCCAGCTGGCCAGATCAATACCCAGACACTGCTCAATCTTCTCGGCAGTGAACTGTGGATGCTGGCTTTGCCACTGCTGAATGTTGTGCTGTAGCTGCTGTACACTTTCCAGAAGCTGCTGCTGGCGTGTATGCAGGTCTTGCTGTTTCAGCTGCGCCTGCTGGAATTGCTGTTCCAGCTGACGGCAGTGCAGGTGTTGCTGTTCTACCTGCTGCTGGAGTTGTTGCTGCTGCTCTCGTAACAGCTGCTGCCAGGCTTTGCCGGTATCCAGCACCTGTCCAGCATGTTGCTGGCTGAGATCACGTACCTGCTGGCGCAACTGGCTGCCTTGAGTTTGTGCATGGGTAAGGTCATTGCTCAGCTGTTGCTGTTGCTGCTGATAGAACTGTAGTTGCTGTTCGCCGTCTTTGATCTGGCGCTGTAATTCCTGCTGCTGTTGCAGGCATTGCTCGCGCTGTTGCAGGTATTGAGTCCGGCTGCTCAGCAGGGCAATAAGAGTCTGACACATCTCGGCCTGGTTCGCCCATTGCGCTTGCTGGGCCGGTTCCAGTGCCTGGGTAACCGGTTCAATCAGTTGTTCCAGCTGCTGGAATTGCTGACAGAGTAACTGCAGGGACTGAATCTGTTGCTGCAAATGTTGCAGCTGCTGGGTCTGGCTTTTCAGCTGTTGCTGGCGAGTTTTTAGCTGCTGTAACTGCTGTTGCTGCTGATTTAGCTTGTGTTGCAGTGTGGTCTGCAAGGCGGTCAGATCGTGTGCTGTATCATCCAGCTGTGTGCTTGGGCTGAGCTTTTGAACCTGCTGCAGTTTCTGTTGCACACTGTCTTGAAGCTGGCTAGAGCGTAGCTGTTTCTGTTCCAGCAGGGTTTGCTGTTTGGAATGTTGCAATTGTAATTGCTGGAGCTGCTGCTGGCACTGCTGTTCCTGCTGCTGGGCCTGTTGTAACTGGGTGTCCTGCACCGACTGCAGTGCAGATTCCAGCAAATCCTGATGACTGACAAATGGATGCTCAGTGCTACCGCAGACCATACACGGCTGTTCTGCTTGCAGCTGCTGACGCAACTCCTGCACACTTTGTGCCTGCAATAAACGCTGCTGGGCAAAAATCTGTTCCAGCTGTTCACGTGCCGTCTGGGCATTCTGGTAGTGCTGCTGTGCTTCAGTTTGCGCCTGTTGCAAGCTGCTTAGCTCGGCCTGAAGCTGGGTCATGTGCTGCTGTAATTGCTGCTGTTCCTGCTGCTCGTTCAGCATGTGTTGTAACAGGAACAGGGCTTGTTCCAGCTGCTGGCTGTGTTGCTGGTGCTGTACCTGCTGCTGTTCCAGTTCTGTTGCTTGCTGTTCCAGTTCAGCCATTGAGCCGGCCTGCTGGAGCGCATCGGCCTGTTGCTGTTTTACATCATCTAGCTGCTGTTGCAGTTGAGCCAGTGAACTGTGTGCATGTACCGGCGCCTGCTGCTGTAGCTGTTGTTGCAGTTTCTGGAATTGCTGCAAGCGTTGCAGAATACTGTGTGGCTCACGGTCAAATACTGCCAGAAAGGCATGCTGGGCCGATTGCTGTTCCAGATGTTCTAAATGCGTATGCAACTGCTGTAAGTGCTGTTGCTGGCCGTGCTGCTGGGTGGTTAGTGGCGTAATTTTTTCATGTTGAATCTGTTTCAGCTGGGCATCGGCTTCTTTATAGCGCTGAATCAGATGCTCAATCTGGCCATCCAGCTGTAGTGCCTGTTCTAACACGGGTTGTAACTGTAGCTGTTCTTTCTGCTGTTGTTGCGCGCTGTGCTGCAATTGTTCCAGCTGCTGCTGTGCCTGCTGATGCTGCTGTTCACAGTGTTGAAATTCCGGCTGGAATTGCTCAAGTTGCTGCGCCAGCTGTTGCTGTTGCAACTGTTGCTGGCGCTGCTGCAGATACTGTTCACGGATTTCCTGAAATTGGTCCAGCTGCGCCAGCAGGTCACGCTGCGGCTGCATTTTCTGGTTGGCATCGACCTGCACCAGATAAAATTCTTTTTTGGCCTGAATTTCACTGTGCAGACGATGTTGCTGCTTGTACCAGCTTAAATCATTCAACAGCAGTTTTTCGCTTTGCAGTTTCTCATGCAGACTCAGTTTGCTCTGGGCATGCTGCTGTTGCAGGGCTTGTAGCTGCTCATCACTAAGCAACTCAATATGCCCCATCAGTTGTTGTAACTGTTCTTTTTCGCTGCGAATCTGGCGGATTTTTTCAAAGGCTTTCTGACTGACCAGACTGAAAATATGGGAATTGGTCAGATATTCCAGCAAGTCGGCGCGGTCCTGATCTTTAGCCTTTAAAAACGCACCCACTTCAGACTGGGCCAGCAAGACGGCGCGGGTAAACTGCTCAAAACTCAGGCCAATCAGCTTTTCAACGGTCGGGGTGCATTCCGAAATTTTCTGGGTCAGCACGCGCTGATCTTCCACAGCAGTAATCGCGCGTTCGACTTTTAAATTGCCATCGACCTTGTTACGGGCGCGGCGCACTTCCCAGCGCGCCAGATAACGCTTTTGATCCAGCGCAATAAATTCCAGTTCGGCAAAGCCTTGGGTACAGCCGCGGCGCAGAATATTTTTAGAATCTTTAATCGAGATGCCCTGACCGCTGGCATCTTTAAGCGCCCCGGCAGCGCCGTTTAAGCGCGGAATCTGGTCATACAGCGCCAGACACATGGCATCGAGCAGGGTCGATTTACCGGCCCCGGTTTTTCCGGTAATCGCAATCAGGCCAGCATGTGCCAAAGGTGCGCTTTCAAAGTTGATGTCTTGGGTGCCGGCAATAGAAGCCAGATTGTTCAGACTTAAACGTAAAATTTTCATGTCTGATCCTTATGGCTGTTCTTGTTCAAGGCTGTGCTGCGCTTCAATCAGCAGCTGCATAAAATCTCGCTCGACCGAAGCATCCGGCTGATAGCCCATTTTGCTCCATAGCTGTTTGAATAAGCTGTCTGGTGTGGGCGGTGCCAGATCAATTTTGGACTGATCTGCGGTCTGATCTTCCTGCGGGCTATAGACCCGGCAAATGCGTAACAGGCGATAGCGCTGTTCCGGTAAGGTCTGTTCAATCTGCTGGCGTAAATCGACCGGTGGTGGTACATCGGTGCTGTATTCAATTTCCAGATAATCACGCTGGCAGATGCGTTCCACCGTACCTTGCGGGAGGGCTTTCAGTTGCTGAAACACTTCATCCAGACTGCCGCGAATACGGTGCAGCTGTACACTGCGCGGAATCAGCAGTGAGCCCAGTTGCAGGCGCTGTTCGGGCGCAGCCTGCGGGTCAATCTTGACCTCGAGCACCTGATGCTTGTACTGGATTTCACTAAAAGACAGCGGAATTGGAGAGCCGCTATAGCGGATATGTGGATGCTGGACTTTTTGCGGTTTATGCAGATGCCCCAGCGCGACATAGTCAATCACATCATCAAATAGGGCAGTGGAAAGTGCTTCTTCATGACCAATAATGATCGGCCGTTCTGAATCTGAGGTTTCGCCACCTTGCATATGCGCATGTGACATCAGGATTAGTGCCTGATCTTCCGTTTTACGGCGTTTGGCTTCGGCAATCAACTGCTGATGTAAATAGGCAATCGCATTCTGGGCGTTCTGGGTCTGCTCATTCAGTCCGGTAATTTCCGCAGTGCGCAAAAACGGCAGGGTCAGACACCAGGCAATAATCGTATTTTCGGCATCATAAATTGGTACCAGTAAACGGTCGAGATCCAGCTGGTTGTCGGCATTGCGCTGAATCACCCCAACCGCCTTGGCCTTAAACTTGGCCAGCAACGGTTCCACCTGTTCAATGCGGTAGCCGGAGTCATGGTTGCCGGCAATCATCAGGGTCTGCATGTGCGGTGCAATGGCATGAGCATCGGCCAGAAACTGGTACAGCTGGCGCTGCGCGCTGGAGGCCGGGTTAATCACATCAAAAATATCCCCGGCAATAAACAGGGCATTCGGCTGTTTTTCCTGGATTTGTTCTAATAACCAGTCTAAAAACTGTGCATGTTCATATTCACGATCGTGGTTATGGAAAAATTGCCCCAAATGCCAATCTGACGTATGAAAAAAATGCACTGCCATGTCATCAACCTGTTTTGCTTTAGGCAAGCATACTATAGCTGAGGGCGAAATTTAAAATTCTGTACCGGTATAAAACGCTAAGGTTTAATCTTTATTGTCCTGAAGATGAGTGCTGCTCACCAGCAAAGGCCAGACAAATAAAAGCCGACGATTCGAGTGATGATAAATCGTCGGCCAAATAAAAAGTGCGATGAACAAAGCATTTGGCTGCTATACAAAAACTTGATTCACATTCGCTTATTGCTTTAGCAAAGCTTCCCGAAAAATTTGTGGATGCCGTTACAAATTCGCCGGAGATGAAGCTTGTGCCCTATATAACGCCTGTTCGGGCACAACGGTTGACAGGATCATGCAAAAAAAATCAATTTTTTTTATACTAGTTGCTTATGGCTCAGGTAGACAGTTTAATGATTTCTCTAACACGTTATTTTCTCTGGTTTTTATTTTTCTGTCTGATCTTTACCTGTATCTGCGGGGTACTGGCTGCATTGTTACCGGCAGGTGTGGGCGGCATTTTAACCGCAGTGCCTTACTTGGTTGCCATGATCTGGGTGCTGTTTAAATTTTTAAAACAGCAGCAGCGCGCACCGTCTCAGGCCGAGCGTAAAAAGCTGACCTTGGGTTTTAGCCTGATTTTCTGGGGCTATAATCTGGCCTTTTTATTACTCGGCATCTGGATTTTTTCCCGTCAGAATCCAACCATCTGGCAGGATTTTCTGCTGTATTTACAGCAGCCACAATTTTTAAGCGTGGTGGTGATTATGTGGTTATTAATTGCCATTCCGCTGTATCTGCTGACGTACTGGTTTTATGGTAAACAGGCGCAGCGGATGGCGGCCAAAATGTTTGGTTCACAGCATCAGGGCTAAATCATCTGGTGTATTTCCCTTCGCCTCATCTCGGGTAGGGGAATCGATCCGATCTTAACTGGCCAGGGCAGCGCGCTGTAAACGGGCCGGACTATAAGCCTCCGGAGATACATCTGGGGGCTGGCCCAATAGCAGTTGACGCAGCAAACGCGCAGAGGCTGGTGCCATACATAGACCATTACGGAAATGGCCAAAATTGGCCCATAGATTGTCAAACGCTGGCATCAAGCCAATATAGGGAATACCGCCGTCTGGTGAGCCCGGGCGTAAACCGGCCCATTGCTTGATAATAGGCAGGTCTTTTAAGGCCGGCACCATGGCATAACTGGCCTCCAGAATATGGGCCGTGGTATCGGCATTCAAACGGGTATCAAAGCCCTGTTCTGCCATACTGGAACCACAGACAATATGGCCGTCCTGACGCGGAATCAGATACATGACTTGATTCATGCACATGGTGGGCAGCCAGTTTTCTGGAGTTTTGAATAGCACCATCTGTCCATGCACCGGACGTACCGGAATCTGTACATCAAGCTGCTCAGCCCAGCGCGCTGACCAGGCCCCGGTGGTCAAGACATAGTCATCGGCCTGATAACGCTGTCCGGCCTGATCGACAATAGCGCATACCTGCTGACCGTGCAGTTCTAGGCGTTCAATCGGGCAGTGTTCAAACAGCTGCACCCGTGGATGCTGCTTTAAATAGCACAGAATTGACTGTAATAAACGCGGATTACGCACATTGGCCAGCTGCGGGAAATAGATGGCCTGCTGGAACTGGGCGGAAATATGTGGATTCAGTTGATGCAGTTTGGTGCTGTGCAGATGCTCTGCCTGCTGCATCGGTTGCTGAAACTGCTCGGCAAAATTCAGACCGATATCAAAATCGCTTTCATCAAAAATCAGCATACCGGTTTCATGGATCTGAAAATCAATGCCGGTGTCAGGCTGAAGTTTGGCATTCCAGCGCAGATATTCAGTTTTGGCCGATTGCGCCAGCACATTCACCGCTGCCGGATAACGCCACGGATACATTGGAGAGAGAATACCACCACCGGCCCAGGAGGCTGCCTGACCGGATTGCTGCTGATCAAAAATACTGACCGAGCAGCCCTGTTCCAATAGCTCCAGCGCCGACATCAGTCCACTAATGCCGGCGCCAATCATGGCAATGTGCTTCATTGCAGTGGCAATATCCTTATTTCATGTCTTTGAGTTTGAGTGCGGCTTCTTCTGCAAAGTAGGTCCAAATGCCATCGGCACCGGCACGGCGGCAGCTCATCAGCGATTCAATGATCACGCTGTCGGATAACCAGCCATTTTGAATGGCAGCAGCCAGCATCGCGTATTCGCCACTGACCTGATAGACAAAAGTCGGCACAGCGAAGGTATCTTTGACTTCACGGACAATATCCAGATACGGCATACCCGGTTTGACAATCACCATGTCGGCGCCTTCCTGAATATCCAGCGCGATTTCATGCAGCGCTTCTGCACGGTTGCCAATATCCATCTGGTAATTGTATTTATTGCCGCCTTTTAAATTGCTGGCCGAGCCGACGGCGTCACGGAACGGGCCATAAAAGCTGGAAGCATATTTGGCCGAGTAAGCCATAATATTGGTATAGATATGACCTTGTGCTTCCAGTGCCTGACGGATAGCACCAATACGGCCATCCATCATGTCGCTTGGCGCAACCACATCGGCACCGGCTTCGGCATGGCTTAAGCATTGCTTGATTAAGGCTGCTACGGTTTCATCATTCAGCACATAACCACTGTCATCAATAATGCCATCCTGACCATGGGTGGTGTACGGATCGAGGGCGCCGTCGGTAATCAACACCATCTCCGGGAGTTCTTTTTTCAGTAAACGGACCGTGCTTTGTACCAGGCCATCTTCGCGCCAGGCGGCTTCGGCGGTCAGGCTTTTATCTTCTTGTGGGGTGACCGGAAACAGCGCCAGTTTAGACACGCCCAGTTCCAGCAGGCGTTCGGCTTTTTTCAGCAGCAGATCGGCCGACAGGCGCTGAATGTTGGGCATGCTTGGAATATCTTGGGTCTGGTTTTGACCGGGTAAAACAAATACTGGATAAATGAGATGATCAACCGTGAGCTGGGTTTCTCGCACCATGGCACGTAGCTGGTCATTTTTACGGATACGACGCATACGAGTGGCAGGAAATGCGGGACGATTGAACGTATAAGTCATAACAATCTCACTGATCAGTATTAAACTAGGCAATATTGTAGACCCATAAACAGGATTGTGGGGCAAAATACATGCGTTTTTTCTCAATTTAAGGTAATTGGCCAATTTATGAGCGATATGGCAAAAAAGTGGACCGGAGGCATTCATTTGGGTTCGAAAGTAGATATTGATGTCGTCTTACAGCAATTGTGTCAGGCCTTTAACAGTTCACCATTTTTCAAGCATAACGGCATGCAGATGCGGGTGGTGGATCAGCAGATTGAAGCCTATATCGAGATGCAGCCGCAGCTGATTGGCAATGTGGCTTTCCAGATTTTACATGGCGGGGTTGCTGCGACAATTCTGGACAGTGTGGGCGGGATTGTGGCGATGGGCGAGCTGTATAAGCGCACCGAGCCGGAGCAGTTACCTGATACCATCAAGAAAGTGACCCGATTGGCCACGGTGGATATGCGGGTGGATTATCTGGCGCCGGGGCGAGGCAAATATTTTACGGCCCGTGCTGAAACCCTGCGTTTGGGCCGTAAAGGCTGTACCATGCGCATGACTCTGGTCAATGATGAACATAAAGCTATTGCCACCGCAATTGCGTCTTATGCTTATTAATCCAAATGGATTGATTGGCAGATAAAAAAACAGGCTCAATCGGGCCTGTTTTTTATTTGGATCAGTCGCGGTGAATAGCGTAAAAATCAAGCTTGAGCGATTTCGCGGGTATTCGCCGTTTAAAGATCGGAACGGGCACGTTTTAGCGCCTGTTGCCATTTTTGCAAATGTGCCTGACGCTGATCTTCTCCCATACCGGGTTCAAATGCACGTTCCAGCTGCCAGTTATCGGCAATATCACTTAAGCTGTTAAACACCCCGGATTTAAGCCCGGCCATTGCCGCTGCGCCCCAGGCGGTGGATTCTCGCATTTGCGGCCTTAACACTGGCACATTGAGCAGATCGGCCTGAAACTGCATTAGCATATCATTACAGCTGGCGCCGCCATCGACCCGTAATTCTTTGAGCGGTTGCTGAATATCTGACTGCATCGCGCTGAGAACATCGGCCACCTGAAAGGCAATTGCTTCAAGCGCTGCCCGGGCGATATGGGCTTTGTGAGTGCCACGCGACATACCGCAGAGCAGGGCACGTGCATCACTGTCCCAATGCGGCGCACCTAGACCGGTAAAAGCCGGCACCAGCACCACGCCATCGGTATCGCGGACCTGACTGGCCAGCTGTTCGACCTCGGCACTCTGTTGAATGATGCTCAAACCATCGCGCAGCCATTGCACAATCGCGCCAGCCATAAACACACTGCCTTCAAGCGCATAATGGGTCTGGTTCTGGCATTGCCAGGCCAGGGTACTGAGCAGCTTATTCTGGCTGTATTGCAGTGTCGAACCGGTATTAAACAGCATAAAGCAACCGGTGCCATAGGTGTTTTTGGCCATGCCCGGCTCAAAGCAGGACTGGCCGAACAGGGCAGATTGCTGATCGCCCAGAATGCCGCTGATTGGAAGTCGGGCGCCGAGTAAGCCGGCAGCGGTATCGGCCACATAATGGTCGGAACTGATGATTTTTGGTAAGACCGAAGCGGGAATCTGAAAAAGTTGCAGCAATTCTTCATCCCAGCTTTGGGTCTGTAAATTCATGAGCATGGTGCGTGAGGCATTGCTGACTTCAATTACATGCTCGGCGCCTTGGGTCAGATTCCAGATTAGCCAGCTATCGACGGTACCAAAGGCAACATGACCTTGCGCTGCCAGTTCGGCCAGACCGGGAATATGCTTAAGCAACCAGACCAGCTTGCCGGCACTAAAATAAGGGTCAATTAATAATCCGGTGGTCTGCTGTATTTTTTGTTGCAGTCCCTGTTGCAGCAGCTGATTACACCAGTCGGCTGCGCGCCGGTCTTGCCAGATGATGGCCGGCGCCAAGGGCTGACCATTGCGTTTGTCCCAGACGATAGTGGTTTCCCGCTGGTTGGTGAGGCCAATGGCCTGAATATCTTTGGCCAGAATCCGTGCGGACGCCAGCGCCTGTTGCACCACAGCCATCTGGCTGCTCCAGATTTCCTGGGCATCCTGTTCCACCCAGCCGGATTGCGGGGTGTTGATTTGGGTTTCGCGTTGCGCGCTGGCCTGAACCTGCCCATGTTCATTAAAAATAATCGCGCGACTTGAGGTCGTGCCCTGATCCAGGGCGAGTAAATAAGTCATAATTTATACTGTTATCTGACTTGAAATTTAAAATATTAGCGCAATTATGTTATTAAGCGCAGATCTTGCGGTGAATAGTTGTGAAATGATCTCGTAATTTTCAACTTTTATGCTATGATGGCGCTGTAGTCTGGGGGTGTTATTGGCTTCGACGCTGATGATGAAACTCATAGATGCATGCCGAGAGCGCATTTTCTCTCGTAAATCAAATTTGCATTTAAATAGTCGCAAACGACGAAACTTACGCTCTAGCTGCCTAAGGGCCGCTTGTCCGCTTCACTGAATACTTGTGGTCAGTGAACCCGACCGAAGCGAACGCACACAAGTCCGTATAGAGCCAAGCCTCGGGGCTTTATACCAAACTTAGAGGATCGCACTTTGAACCCTGTTCGTCGGGTCTTAAAGTGTTAAAACAATAGACGATATCTAAGCATGTAGTATTCTCGAGCGTAGTGTTGGCGGACGCGGGTTCAACTCCCGCCACCTCCACCAAAATTCTTTCCGAAGTAATCCATCGGAATCTAAAAAAGCCTTTAAACTCAGTGTTTAAAGGCTTTTTTATTGGCTGTATTGTCCGACCCTATCCTAAGCTGTTTGACCCTATTTTTGCTTTATGGGGGTCAAAATTGGGACAATTTGACCCACTAAATAAGTTTAATTATGTGGGACAAAGATATGTCACTTACTGATGTGCAATGTAAAAAAGCACTACCGCAGGAAAAACAGTACCGCCTTTCTGATATTAATGGTCTGTCTTTACGAATCGATCCGAATGGCAAAAAATATTGGTCTATCAGATACACGGAAAATGGACAAAGGAAGTCTAAAGCATTAGGTATCTATCCTGAGCTAAGTTTAAAGCGTGCAAGGGAGATCGCGCTTGATCTGAGATATAAACTCAAAAATACAACTGAGGTTGAGCAGGAGCAGCCTTATTTTAAGGAAGTCGCAGAGGATTGGTTTAATAATCAAAAAGAAACTTGGTCATCCAAACATATTAGTAATGTTCGAGCTTCCTTGGATGAGCTTTATATTACTCTTGCTAATAAGCGTATTAATCAGATTCAGGCTCCGGAGATTTTGCAAATCATTAAGAAGATTGAGGCAAGAGGCTCGCTTGAAATTGCAAAACGTACTTTATCTCGTTGCGGTATGGTCATGAAATATGCAATTGCGCATGGCTATCGTTATGATAATCCGGCAGGTGATCTGGTTTATGCTCTCAAGAATAAAAGAGTCAAAAACCTGGCTTCGCTTACTGCCTCTGAAATGCCTGAATTTTTAAGAAAGATAAGAGCATACCCAAGTGATGCTCAGACACATCATGCGATTATTCTGATTATGCTGACAGGTGTTCGGGTTAGTGAATTGCTACAAGCATGCTGGGAAGAATTTGATCTGGAAGGGCGTAAGTGGGATATCCCTGAAGAGCGGATGAAGAACCGTCTTCCGCATCGTGTACCGTTGACGGACATGATGATTGCTGAGCTAAAGGCTTTGAGGCTTACCCATAATCAGGAACTGCTATTTCCACATCGTTTAAATAACAAAGAACCTATGCGTAGCGAGTCTATTTTGGCTGTGATCAAACGTTCAGGCTATGCGGGACGAATGACCACACATGGTTTTAGATCGCTATTCAGTACAGTTATAAACGAATCGAATCTGTTTAATCCAGATGCCATTGAACGCCAGCTTGCACATGTGCCCCAGAATAGAATTCGCTCGGCATATAACCGAGCGCAATATTGGGATGAGCGGGTGAGATTGATGGAGTGGTATGGAGAGCAGGTTAAAATATGGATAGAATATTGATATTAATTTATACAAGACTAAATAAACTGAAATCCCCCTTGAAGCATATTGGTTCAAGGGGGATTTTTTATGTCTGATAGAAATATTGGTTGGTGGAAATACTTGTCTAGCATGTTGTAATTGAGTGCAATGATTATTGTAAGTTATAAAATTTGCTGTTGTATCTGTAAAAAATTGCTGCGATAAAAACCTGAGTTTGCTGTAGTAAAAAAAGAGTAAATGATTCATTATAGAATAATAAAACAATAACTTAGGGTATTTCAGCGTGTCTAATACTACTTATTTGAGCAATTCTTCCTTCGTGCGGAGCAGTGATTTATTTAAGATTATGGAACTCCGCTATTCACATTCTATTTTTGATAAGGATGGTTGTTTTAATATCATCTCATCACCAGTTTCAAATTCCTTAGAGTTGATTCGATGGTATCGTAATTGTGAAGATTATTTTTACCAATTGTCCGTCGAAGCTACGCCTCCTTCTGTAAATGATTTTGCGTCCTTTCAAACAGAATCAGATAAGTTAATAGTCAAAGATGAAGTGCTTGGAAATTTTGGAATAACAGAATACTCACAAGATTGTAGGAAGCTATACTCTGATTTGAGGTTACGTGAATATCGAAATTTGGTACTAAAAAAATATGATGACAATGAACTGACCCATTGGTTAAAGGAAGTGTACCCCGTACGAGAACAGCTAAAATTATTAGCCAAAAATGAAGCGCGATTTGATGTAGATTTAGAATATCAATATCAATTTGAAGACGTACAGCTATTTTTAAAAAATACCCAGAGTGCATACTTTTTAGCATTTGATATTGAAATTGAAGCGGATCAGTTCAAAGGGGATGCGATTGAAAATTGGCGAGAAAATGCTGTTTTGTTAAAACCTCTATTAGAGAATGCGCTGAATGATATTCTGAAACAACAGTCGGATACTTTACGATTTTATGTGAAGTTTGAAGATGATGGGATATATGGCTTTCGATTCCATGTAGTCATTTTTTTGCAATCTTTGACTTTGACTGAATCATCGTGGCTAGCAGAATTTAATGAAAAATTGCAACATAGATTGTCTGATAAAGTGTTGTTAAATGAGTGGTTGAATCCACTTTACACAAAAAAAATAAACGAATGGCGTAATCATAGGGATTTAAATGAATTATGTTATTCCAAAGAAGATTTGGATAAGATTGAGCAAAGTATCCATTCCACTTTTCAAGACTATCAGCACGATATTATTTTTAAAATTATCAATTGGAATGAGCAATTAAGAAAGCTTCAACCTGAATTAAAGTTTGGAATAGATGATTCTTTTAGTAATGAAGACAGGCAAAAATTAGAGTATTGGGGGATTAAATACTTATTTATTTCTAGTAAGTATCTATATTTCCAGAAACATCATGAGGATTTACATCCATCTATAGTAAGCTTTGTTTATCGATCATCAACCTACCCTAAAAAAATTCAGACTAAATTAGCAACACCTGAAAAACAGGAAAAATATAGTCGCTGTAGGGGTGAACAGAAGACAGAAAATTCAAATCAGTCAGGAAGAAAAAAATCTCAAGTGAATGAAGGGCCTGTAACATATCAAAGAAGGACTGAGGTTAACCAAACTTCTTTCTACAGTGAAAAATTTGATATTACCAATAATTTACCTTTGGCTGACATTGTTGAATCAAAACCTAGACCAAAATTTCAAAGTAAACCTATTTTCAAAATAGAAAAGCTTCATGTTGGTGCACCTAAAGATGAAGATCTAATAAATCCATCAAAAATCCCCATTTTGAAAGACTTTATTGATTACGTCTTGGATGAGAAAAATGGCATATGGAAAACTGAAATTAAAAATAAGCAACGTGTCACTTGGGCTGAAATATTATTTAAAAATGAGATTCTTGATGCAGAACTTCTAAGTTTTCTGGTCAGGTTTGAACATTTTATCGATAATTTACTAAGTGCTTCAAATCCCTATTTTGCAGTAGTACCAAAACGAGAATGTAATCCTGAAGAAATGTCTGTTGTTGGGGGGCAGTATCTTTCTTTACTTTATGACTTTCATACACAAGATATTGAAAATAAGTTAAATGAGCTGAGTATTCAATCAGGTTATTGGATTTTGGTTACTAAGATGTTTGAATCTCGTCCTAATGAAGAATATCAGTCCGATCTTTCACAATTGAAGATGCATCACCAGCAAGTTCAAAAGCTTAATGACTTGATGAAAAAGGCGCGAGTATTGGTCGCAGAGTATCAAAAGAAAATGAAGCAACCTTTAACATATCTAAAGTATGCAAATGCAAAGTTGTGGCAAAAGGCTTTTGATCAAGAACGCATTCTTATGCGTTGGCAATTTAATCTGCCAAGTGACTCCAATGTAAAAGAAGGATTAATGTCACTTTTTAATAAATTTAAAACGAGGTTATCAGGTAAAGAACGTCACTTTAAGGATGTTCAACATATTCTATTGGAATGTAAGAAGCATCAAAGTGTTTCTTTGGATGTTGTATTGATTTTTGATAGTGCTGAATTAGCGGAAAATCAAAATAAGCTCAGTGAGCATGTTGTAGAATTATGGACAAAAACTGTAGAAGCTGAAATGAAAAAGCGAGGAAACCAAATGAATTTTGGTCAGCTTGAAGATTTAGCACATAGTATTAGCTTGATTCCAAAACATGAACAATTGGCAGTGAAATATCTATTTATCAAAAATAGTAAGATGGCTAATGACAAATTAGTCATTTCTGATCTTATTCCATTTTTTATTTCGCAGGCTATTTTTTTACAGGATGTCTCGTCCAATCAAAGATACAAACTCAGCATGAGTCAATATTTAACAAACTTGTTTGTTAAAAAAGAGTCTGTGAGTAAGAAAGCTTTAAGATCCACAGTTAAAAAAATGCCATTGAAACTGGAAGAACATACAACAAAACTAAGCTTAACAATTGACGAATCAGTGACTTAACTTTAGCTTAACTCAACCACCCCCATATAGCCCGTAATATGGGGGTATTTAAGAAACACCGCCCTTGCCACTAGGAACTATTGAGGTGTCTTTCTAGTATGTCTTATTCGGTAGTTTATAATATAAACAAATAAAGCTTAGGATTATCAATAACTCACAGAAAGAATAAAACACATTTATCTGATGATACCGTGATTTCAATAAACTATACGATTTCAATTGCATCAACTAATGATAGTGAACACATATTCATCTATACGTAATCGGAGCAATCATAGATTTATTCAAGCCTTCAACCCAAACTCATAAAAGTAAGTGAATTCAATACCTGACTGAATATTGGTACAACAAGATAAGATAGCTTTCAAAATAAAAAAATACATAAGTGACTGATGAGATGAACCAACTAAAGGAAATTCACACAATGACATCTCAACGACAAAATCAACCACTTTCAGAAAGCCAAATTCTATTGGATATTGAAAAATTCACACAAGAAATTATTAGTTGTGGACTTTATTCTGAACAATTGACGTACTTCAAATACCTTTTGGAGCAATTTGATCTTATCTATGATATAGATTTGTTTTACTGCGATTACCTACAAGCATTCATCAAGCTGAAATTAATACTAGATGGGATACGCTATAGTCCTTTTCAACCTATAGGATCAGATGATCAAACAGCTGATAACTATGACTTTGTACTTTCACTGACACCTGAACAATTACAGGAACTACTGCAACAGGCTCAGCTTTGTAAGAGCAGTATCTATACAGATATTCAGCAGTTTCATTTACAGGAAGTTGATAATGCAAAAAGTCTTGCGGAATATCTCACGAAGCTTTTTAAGCATTATTCACGGATACTAGTGGTACGGGTGGATTTGAAATATACAAAAGAAGCTCAGACAGACATCAATATTAAACAGTTTTATCAGCATTTTGAGAAGATGCGAAATCGCATATCAAATCAAGATACCTGTTTTGAAAATCTACATGGTTACGCTTGGGCAATGGAGCAAGGAACAGAAAATGGTGGTTATCACGTACATTTGCTATTGATCTATAGTGCGGATAAACATCGTAAAGGTTCATATCTGGCACAGCAAGTTGGTGAGAAGTGGATTGAACTGACTAACCAACAAGGGACTTATTACAATCTGCATAATAGAGCATATATCAACCAATTGATAATGCAGGGTAATGAGATAGGCATTGGCACACTGTCACGGGAGGTGGAAGGCGATTTGGAGAAATTACTCACAGTTGGCTTGTATCTCACAAAGGAAACCAAAGAAAGCCAAAGGTTGAGGGTAAAGACTACTAAGGGTATGCAAACTTTTGGGCATGGAAAATTTGAAATAGACAGCAGACGAGGGATCAAAAAAGGCTGAACACAGCACTTTTGATTTATACATTATTACTCAAAAAAGCCATCTTGAATAAACCGCAAAAGTGGTTTTAAACGCATCATGCGACTACCGCGAGATGAAAGCTATGCTACTAGCATCATAAGATCTAAGTTTCCTAAGACTGATTGAAACATATTTCAGTTATATAACATCAATATGAATCAATCAGGAATTGGATTTATCAAGTGATAAGTCCGTTCTAATTACATCGATCAAATAGAAGACTGCTCGATTTCATTCCTGATAAAGGGAGTGAGATTGAGCAGTCTTTTTTGTTTATAAGGACTAAAACTATGGCACATCAAATTGAACAAATGGCTTATGTCGGTGATACCCCTTGGCATGGCTTGGGTAATCAACTGACCCCTAATCAACCGATTGAAATCTGGGCACAACAGGCAGGGATGGACTGGCGCATTGAATCCTCTAATGTCAGCTACATGGCACAGAATGAACGTGGACAGAGCATCATCCTGCCTTATGAAGAACAACGGGTACTCTACCGTTCTGATACCCATGCCCCCTTATCAGTCGTTAGCCAGCGTTATCAGGAAGTACAACCTAGAGAGATTCTGGAGTTCTATCGGGATCTCACTGAGCAATCCGGCTTTGAGCTGGAAACCGTCGGAGTACTCAAAGGTGGTAAGAAATTCTGGGCATTGGCACGTACAGGGCAATCTACTGCACTCAAAGGTAAGGATGTCAGCAATGGCTACATCCTGTTGGCAACCGCTTGTGATGGCACCTTGGCAACCACGGCACAGTTCACTTCGATTCGTGTGGTGTGTAACAACACTTTGGCAATTGCCTTACGTGGGCAGAGTAGCAGTGCTGGTGTAGTCAAAGTTCCACATAGCACCAAGTTCGATGCCGAGAAAGTCAAACAGCAATTGGGTATTTCCGTGCGTGCCTGGGATGAGCACATGTATGAAATGAAACAGCTCAGTCAGCGTAAAGTCACTCAGGGTGAAGCCGCTGCCTTCTTTGATGCTGTGTTCAATAACACAACCATGAGCGTACAAGACCAGGAGGATAACATTATCCAGTTCTACCGGAATGTGGCAGCACAAGCCAGTAACTCCACAAGTAATAAAACTGAGCCAAATGGACGGGCCATGAGTAAAGTCATGGAGATGTTTAACGGACAGGGACGAGGGGCAGAACTTTCCTCTGCCAAAGATACCGCCTATGGTTTGCTGTGTTCGATCACTGAATTTGCAGACCATGAGCGTCGAGCCATGACTACCGATCACCGACTTGATTCCGCATGGTTTGGTGCAGGCGCAGCACTCAAACAGCGTGGACTGGAACAGGCCTTGAGATTGGTTGCTTAATACAGTTTTATTTACTGGCTTAAGTTTTATTTAAGATCGAGAACTTAATCTACTATCAAGGTTAAATTCTCCATGAACCTCAAAACTACCCTTTGGCCACATCTCCCCGGATGTGGCTTTTTTTATGCCGCAAATTTGTAGATTCAATGATCAGGAGATAAATCATGAACAACGTCGCTCAATTATCAAATCTATCTCACCCATCCCTGTTGCCATTACAACCATTGGCACAGCAGCCAGCAGCATCAAATAAAAACAACCGTAGTATGGCAGCCAAACGATTAGCCAACACCAAAGATCTCAATCATCAACAGTGGTTAGAAGTACGTAAACAGGGTATTGGCAGTAGTGATGCAGCCACTGCATGCGGACTCAATCCGCATATGTCGATGCTGGAACTGTGGATGATCAAGACGGGTCGGGTACAGCAAAACATTCAAGATGAAAGCTCAGGCCATGCACCGCTATATTGGGGCAAGCAGCTTGAACCTTTAGTCGCCGAATACTACAGCATGCAGACCAACAATAAGGTGCGTCGGGTCAATGCTGTGTTGCAGCACCCTGATCCGGATAAAGCCTTTATGCTGGCCAATCTGGACTATGCTGTGGTCGGTAGCGATGAGGTACAGATCCTTGAATGTAAAACCGCAGGAGAGTATGGCAGTAAACTATGGCGGGACGGTGTTCCACTCTATGTTCTGTGTCAGGTACAGCATCAACTGGCCGTAACCGGTAAACAGGCTGCGCATATCTGCGTCTTGCTGTGTGGACATGAAACCCGGATTTTTAAAGTCACCCGCAACGAAGCGTTGATCCAACAGATCATCCATGCGGAACGCTACTTCTGGGAATGTGTACAGCGTGATATGCCACCGGCAGCAGATGCCAGTGAGTCGGCAGCACAAGCCTTACAGCAACTCTATCCTGAGCATCAGCCTTTAACGGTAGAAGATCTCAGTCAGCTGGAATTTGCTAATCAGTTATTCGATCAATTGATTGAGGAGAAGAACCAGATTGAGCAACACCAAACTCAGTTTGATGAACTAAAGCATCAAATACAGGCCTTAATGAAAGATGCAGAACGCGCTACGTTTGCAAACGGTTCAGTGACCTGGAAGAAAAGTAAGGACTCTGTCAGTTTGGACAGTAAGGCCTTGCTGAAACTACACCCAGAAATGCTGGAACAATTTCCCCTCACCCGTGCAGGTACACGACGTTTCCAGATCTATAGCAATCGTTAATCAACAACAACCAAACTTAACCTAAGCCTATACCGATCCCATGCCCCAGCGCATGGGATTTTTTATTTCTTTATTCAATATTTCTAGGAGATTCAACATGATTAAAGGTCTAGCAATTACCCCGCCTGTACTTGGTCGTATCAGTATTGGCAAGGTGGTCGAAAAGAATGGTAAACGCCTACCAGAAAAAGATGACCAGTTCACCATCACCAGTCAGATTCAGAGTAAAGACGGCTGGATCAAGCATCCACTGGATGAGCAGCTACGGGCCAAAGCTCCCAATCAAAAGCTGCGCTCCATTCCAGTCAGAATGATCTTCAATGACCCTGATCTGAATCTGAGAGCAGAGTACAGCATGTTTGACCGACAGACGGGACGACCGATTTGTGTAGGTAACGGACAGACCTGCCAGCGGTTGACCAGTCAAGGCGTCGAACAGCATCCGTGTCCATCGCCAGATCTCTGTTCGTTGGCACAAGGTGGACACTGCAAGCCTTATGGGCGTTTGCATGTCAATTTGGATGAATCGGATGAACTGGGCACTTTCATCTTTAGAACCACTGGCTTTAACAGCATCCGAACCTTGGCTGCACGTTTAGCTTACTACCATGCGGCATCGGGAGGGTTGTTGTCATGTCTGCCCCTACAGCTGACTTTAAGGGGAAAGAGTACTACGCAAAGCTATCGCCAACCCGTGTATTACGTGGATCTGACGTTAAGGGAAGGGATTCAGTTACATGAAGCCATTCGTACAGCGACACAGATTGATGAACAAAGTAAACAGGCAGGTTTTTATCAGGAGGCTTTGGATCATATCGCACGACAGGGTTTTGCGAATGCGAAGTTTGAGGTCAATAGTGAGGAAGGAGTAGATGTGCTGGAAGAGTTTTATGCCAGCACAGAAACTAAGCCTGAATCTGGTCAGACGGATGTGATGGATTACATACAGGAGATTCAGCAGGGGCTGCAACAAAGTGTCAGTGCGGTAAATTAGATTGGCTTGGATCAATTTGGAATAAATTTCTACAGAACGTCCTGATCATTTGAGCAGAAGACAGCTCGCTTAAATGATCTTAGGAGAACTCGTCATGAATACATTTGTCGGTCAAACTTTTCAAATGAATCAACTCATTAATATCAAACAAGTCATAGAGTTTACTGGCGTTTGTCGATCAACTATTTATGAGATGATGGATGAAAATTCACCTTATTACGATGAAACTTTCCCCAAGAAAGTGAAAATCACAAAAAACCGTATTGGTTGGTCAGCTTGGGAAATCAATCAGTGGATTGAAGCCAAGTTGGAAAGCCGGTAATGGATGGGAGCTTCGGCTCCCTTAATTTTTTTGTTATTCAGGAGTGATTATGCAGGCTTCAAAAATAGCGATCAGTCCATCTAACCGGCAGTTGAATCCATCAATATTGGCCTGAATCCAGACTTCCTTATTGTTAATTTTACTCCACTGTACCCCATAGCCGCAGTGAGCAAGTAGGTGTTCAAAGAAGATACGCTGGGTGCGTCCATTGCCTTCACGAAATGGGTGAATCACGTTGAGTTCACAATAAAAATCGGCAATTTTTTGGATAAGCACTGGTTTTGCTAAACCTTGAAAATAGTGCTGATGCTCAAGTTGCTTGAAGAGCTTATTGGCTTCAATCTCAATACGCGAGAAGGTACAAAAGCGGGTATCACCTTTGGCAATATCCACTTGTCTTAGTTCACCTGCCCAGGCATACAGGTCTGAAAAGAGCTGAAAGTGAATGGATTGCAGGTATTTGAGATCGTAAGGTGGCTCCGCATACTCAATTCGTGTGCTGGCATACTCAGTCAACTCCAGTTCTGCCTGTTGCAGAATTTCTGCATCCTGAATGTTCAGCTTGTTTTTGAGTACGTCCGAGTCGGGGTAACAGTAAATGCTGTCACCCATTTCACCATATTTATCCATAAGGAAACCTGATCACGATTCCGAGGTCTGTGAGAATTTCTTATATTTCTGCAGGATCTGAGCTTTACTTAATGCCGGTGCAGTTGAGGACGGGTTAATGCCTTCCAGCTTTAAACTGGCCTGATAGTTTTGCAAGCGCGTTGCTTGGATATATTTTTTTTTCTGTTCGAGGGTAAGGAGCATAGTTCAAGTTCCTTTAAACAAGGGAGTATAAATTGAGTTTAGCAGATCGAGTCTATAAAAGGCACATGGAGTCGTGTCGGCATCCTAGCTGCTGGAATGAAGAAGTCGCAGGGCTATCGCTTATACAACTAAAGTCACGTGGCCTATAGCGACAAGGCTTGTCGCCTAGTTAAATCAATTGAGTGATTAATCACTATTTTTTTCCAAAAGTTCAACAAAATTTCAGTAAGATAAAGGTAAGCAAGTTTTCAGTTGATGCTACTGCGTCAAATAAGAACCAGGATTTTTCAGAACACTATGACCAACAATAACTTTTCACAAATCGCTTCTTTCATCTGGTCGGTTGCCGACCTGCTGCGTGGTGACTTCAAACAATCGCAATACGGTCGCATCATTCTGCCATTTACCTTGTTACGTCGTTTGGAATGTGTACTGGAAGAAAGCAAGGCTGCGGTACTGGCAGAACATGAAAAAGTCTCCAAGCTGAATCTGCCAGAAGAAGCTCAAGAAAAGTTATTGCTGCGTGCCACCAATGGTCTAGCCTTCTTTAACACCTCCCCAATGGATCTCAGCAAAATGGGGCAGAGTGATATCAAGGCCAACTTGAGCACTTATGTGCAAAGTTTCTCTAAAGATGCCCGTGAGATTTTTGAATACTTTAACTTCATCGAATTTGTGGGCCTCCTCGATGATGCCAACCTTTTGTATAAAGTCGTGCAAAAGTTTGCCACCACGGATCTGAGTCCAAAGAGCGTATCCAACCATGACATGGGTTTGGTGTTTGAAGAACTGATCCGTCGTTTTGCTGAAGGTTCCAATGAAACGGCCGGGGAACACTTTACCCCGCGTGACATTGTACGTTTGACTACAGCATTGGTCTTTATGGAAGATGATGATGTACTGACCAAAGATGGCATTATCCGTACCATTTACGATCCTACAGCGGGGACGGGTGGCTTCCTCTCTTCCGGTATGGAATATCTGCATGAGCTGAACCCGAATGCGGTGATGCGTGCCTTTGGTCAGGAACTCAATCCGGAATCCTACGCCATCTGTAAAGCCGACATGCTCATTAAAGGTCAGGATGTAAGCCGAATCAAACTGGGCAATACCTTGTCGAATGACCAGCTCGCATTGGATAAATTTGACTATATGTTATCTAACCCACCTTTTGGTGTGGACTGGAAAAAGATCGAACAAGACATTAAAGATGAGCATGAGCACAAAGGCTTTAATGGCCGTTTCGGTGCAGGCTTGCCACGGGTATCGGATGGTTCATTATTATTCCTGATGCACCTGATCAGCAAGATGCGTGATGCCAGTAGTAGCGAGAGTGGCAGCCGCATCGGGATTATCCTGAATGGTTCACCTTTATTTACCGGTAGTGCAGGCAGTGGTGAAAGCGAGATCCGTCGCTATATTTTAGAAGCCGACTTGCTGGAAGCCATTATTGCCTTACCGAACGATATGTTCTACAACACCGGGATTGCCACCTATATCTGGGTACTCAGCAATAAAAAAGCCGTTGAACGTAAAGGCAAGGTACAGCTGATCAATGCCTCAAACCTCAGTACCAAAATGCGTAAGTCGCTGGGTTCAAAACGTAACTATCTGACTGAAGCTGAAATTGCCACCATTACCCAAAATTACGGTGACTTTGTGGCGGTAGATACCTTGGCGCAGGATGGCGAAACCGAACAGCAAAAACCATTTGCCAGCAAAATCTTTGACAGCCATGAATTTGGCTACCGTCGCGTGACTATTGAACGTCCATTGCGTTTATCGGCACAGATCACGGATAGCGCGATTGCTGCATTACGCTTTGCCCCGAAACCGTTTAATGCCGTGATGCAAAGTATCGATGCGCAATTGGGCACAGCCTTTGGTACAGCATGGACAGCTGAAACTTATGGTCAGTTGCAGGACGTGGCGCTTGAGGTGCGTGCCCTGATTAAAGCCGAGTTCCCTGAGCTGAAAGAAAAAGACATTAAAGAGGTACTGGACAGCAAAATCTGGCTATTCCAGAAAGCCCTTATGGAAAAAGCGCAAGCGTTACAGGAGGTGATTGGCACTGAGCAGTTTGATGACTTTAACCAGTTTGATGAAGTGCTGAAAAAAGCCCTCAAGCAAACCGACATCAAGCTGGATGCCAAAGAGAAGAAACAGCTGTTAGATGCCATTACCTGGAAGAATCCTGAAGCAGAACCAGTGATTAACAAGGTCGTGAAACAGGCGGAAAACCCATTATATGGCCAGTTTAGTTATAAAGGCAAAGTGGTGGAGTTTGTGCAGGATGGGGATTTGCGTGATGCGGAGAACATTGCACTGAATCCAAAAGTCAGCACTACAGAGCTGATTGAAGATTACTTTAAACGTGAAGTACAGCCCCATGTGCCTGATGCGTGGATTAATGCTGACAAGCGCGATGAGAAAGATGGTGAGATTGGCATTGTCGGTTATGAAATTCCGTTTAACCGTCATTTCTACGTGTACCAGCCACCGCGTGACCTAAGCGAGATTGATGCCGATCTGGATGCGGTCAGCCGTGAAATTATGGCACTTCTGCAAGAGGTGCATTCTTAATGGTTAAGACAACGGCAAAGTATCAGGCCTATGCGGAATATAAGAATTCAGGGGTTGAGTGGTTGGGGAAAATTCCAAGTCATTGGTTAGCTACTCAAGTTAAATATGGTTATTTAGTTACTTTAGGGAAAATGCTGCAAAGCACTCCGAAGTCGAGTTTAGATGAACTTAAATTATATTTAAAAGCACAGAATATTCAGCCTAACGGAATAAATATTGATCAAGTTGAATCAATGTGGTTTTCACCTGATGAATGTAAAAAACTTCTTTTGCAAAAAAGTGACGTATTAGTAAGTGAAGGTGGTGATGCAGGAAGATCAGCTATTTGGAATTGTGAATTAGAAGAATGCTATATTCAGAATGCAATTAACCGTGTTCGTCCTAAGTATGTAAATAATTCAAAATACTTTTTGTATTGGATGAAATTCTTAAAATCTACTGATTTTATTAATATCATTTGTAATAAGGCGACCATTGCTCATTATACGGCTGAAAAGTTGGAAGGTTCTCCTATCTTTCTACCATCTAGTGATGAACAAAAGAATATAGCTAACTTCCTCGACCATGAAACCGCCAAAATCGATCACCTGATTGAAAAACAACAACAACTGATTGAACTGCTGAAAGAAAAACGTCAGGCGGTGATTAGCCATGCCGTGACTAAAGGACTTGATCCAAATGTCCCGATGAAAGATTCGGGTGTGGCATGGTTAGGGGAAGTACCGGAGCATTGGGACACAACCAAAATTAAATATGTTGCGGAACTAACACCGAAGAAAAGTGAAGTATCAAGCAATGATAATCGACTGTGTACTTTCGTCCCAATGGAGAAATTAAAACTAGGTAGTCTAATTAAGGATGAAGAAAAACCTATTTCTGAAGTTATTGGCGGTTATACATATTTCAAAAATGGTGATTTACTTTTAGCTAAGGTAACACCATGTTTTGAGAACAAAAATATGGTCGTTGCAAGTGATTTAAAAAATGGAATTGGTTTTGGTTCTTCTGAAATTTATGTGTTGAGAACGAATCATAAGGTTAATACTCAATTCTTATACTATCGTTTGCAAGAAGACCAATTTATGGAATTGGGAACAGGTGCAATGACAGGAGCAGGCGGACTAAAACGAGTACCATCAGAATTTTTGAATAATTTTGAATTTGCTTTACCGCCTTTGTCAGAACAGATAGCTATCACAAAATACTTAAATCAATACTTGATAAAAAATCAATACTTGATAAATAAGGCGCAATCAGCAATTCAACTCATGCAAGAACGCCGAACCGCCTTAATCTCAGCCGCAGTCACCGGAAAGATTGATGTTCGTCACTGGCAATCGCCAATTGTTGCTGAGGCAGACACGGAGTTAAGCGCATGAGTGATCATTCTTTAACGAGCTTAGCTTTGCCACAGCTGACCCAAGAAATTGTTTCACTTGTCCATGCTGCCAAGCAACGTGCCGCGATTGCCGTCAATGCCGAACTGACCTTGCTGTATTGGTCGGTGGGACAACGTATCCGACAGGCAATATTAAAAGGGGAGCGGGCAGAATATGGGCAACACATCATTGGCAATTTATCCAAAGCCCTGACAGCGCAATTAGGCCGAGGCTGGGGAAAGTCACAGCTCAACTACTATGTTAAATTTGCAGAAGTTTTTGATGATATTAACATTGTCCATGCAGTGCGTGGACAATTAAGCTGGACGCATCTTAAAACCCTGATGTATATAGATGACCACATCAAACGAGAGTTTTATCTCAGCATGGCCGTGCAGGAACGCTGGTCTACACGAACGCTGGATGAACGCATCGGTTCAATGCTGTTTGAACGCACCGCCATTTCCAAAAAACCGGACGAAACCATTCTGCATGAATTGCAACAGCTCAAGGAACAAGGGGTTGTACATCAGCAGCTCTTGCTCAAAGATCCTTATATTCTGGACTTTCTCGATCTGAATGACCGCTATTTGGAAAAAGATTTAGAAGATGCCATTTTGCGCGATATTGAGCAGTTTCTTTTAGAGCTGGGTTCAGGCTTTACCTTTATTGCCCGCCAGAAGCGTATTCAGATTGATGAAGATGATTTCTACATTGACCTGTTGTTTTATAACCGCAAACTCAAACGACTGGTCGCGATTGACCTGAAAACTGAAAAATTCCGGCATTCGCATAAAAGCCAGATGGAACTGTATTTACGCTGGCTGGCTAAATACGAACAGGAAGAAGGTGAAAACCCACCGCTGGGCATTATTTTCTGTACTTCTAAAAAACATGAGCAAATTGAATTGCTGGACTTGGAAAGCTCGGATATTCATGTGGCTGAATACATGACGGTTTTGCCACCCAAAGAAGTCCTGGAACAACGCTTACAACTTGCTATGGAACGTGCTAAACAACGCTTGCTTGCCGATGGAGAATCATAAACATGGATGCTACCCGCGAAAGCATTTTCCAGAACGATATTATTCAACAGATGCTGGCTCAAGGCTGGCAACTTGGTACGCCACAAGGCTACAACCGTGAAACCGCCTTGTATGAGCAGGACGTACTGGATTTTGTGCAACATACCCAAGCACAAGACTGGCAGAAGTTTCAGCGCATCTTTCCACAGGATACCGAACGGCATTTTCTAGAAGCCGTGGTTGCCCAGCTGAAGAAAGCCGACATCAATGCCACTGATGAACAGTCACGTAGCTATGGCACTTTAGGTGTGCTGCGTCACGGAGTGAAAACCCGCAGCGCACGTTTTTTCCTCTGTCAGTTTAAACCAGAACATGCGCTAAATCCCGATACCTTAGCCAATTACAAAAAGAACATCTGCCGCATTGTGCCAGAGTTGGTCTATAGCCCGTATGCTACGGCTGCCGAGTTACAGGACATGGGCAAACAGGCCAAGAAATGGCGTATTGACTTGGTATTGTTTATTAACGGCTTTCCTGTTGCTACTCTGGAACTCAAGTCCGAGTTTAAACAGGCGGTGCAGAATGCCATGTTGCAGTACAAACGCACCCGCTTGCCCAAAGATCCAGAAACCAACAAGCCTGAACCCTTGCTAATGTTTAAGCGTGGCGCATTGGTACACTTTGCCGTGAGTCAATACGAAGTCTATATGGCGACCCAATTGGCCGGAGAAGATACCTTCTTCCTGCCATTCAATAAAGGCACGCATGACGGTGGCGCAGGCAATGATGTGCCAGAAGACCAGAATCAGTACGCTACGGCCTATCTGTGGAATGAAGTGCTCACCCCAGACAACTTGCTGAATATCATTGGACGTTTTGTCCATCTGCAAATTGAAGAAAAAGAAGACTGGGAAGGGCGCAAGTACAAAAAAGAACTGCTGATCTTCCCACGTTACCATCAGTGGAATGTGGTGACTAAACTGATCAATGCCGCCTTAGAGGAAGGTACTGGACACAAATATCTGATTCAGCACAGTGCAGGCTCAGGCAAGTCCAACTCGATTGCCTGGACCGCGCATCAGCTCTCTACCTTGTATGATCAGCACAATCAGAAACTGTTTGATTCGGTGATTGTGGTCACTGACCGAACCATTCTGGATGCCCAGCTACAGGACACTATCTACCAGTTTGAACATGCCGATGGCGTGGTCGGACGTATCAACAACAAAGAAGGCGATGGCTCCAAATCAGAAAAACTGGCCAAGGCACTGGAAACGTCACAGCCGATCATTATTGTGACGATTCAGACCTTCCCGTTTGTGTTGCGTGCCATTGAAAACAGCACCAACCTAAAACAGCGACGCTATGCGGTGATTGCCGATGAAGCGCATTCTTCACAAAGCGGCTCTACGGCACGACAACTGAAAGAAGTGTTGATGCTGGAAGAGCGTGAAGAGGATGCCGAACTGTCTTCGGAAGACATTCTGGATGCGGTGGTGGCCGCACGTAAGGGCAGTAACAATCTGAGTTATTATGCCTTTACCGCCACGCCGAAAGACAAAACCCTGCAACTGTTTGGCCGCGTGCCGAATCCTGAGCTACCGCCCTCCAAGCAGAACAAGCCGGAAGCCTTCCATGTCTATTCCATGCGCCAGGCGATTGAAGAAGGCTTTATCCTGGATGTGCTGAAAAACTACACCAACTATAAGGTGGTGTATAAGCTGAAACAAAAAATTGAAGAAGCCGATAAACAGGTCGATGCCAAGAAAGCCAAGATCAGGCTGAATCAATGGGTACGCCTGCATGACCACAACATTTCCCAGAAAGTGAAAGTGATTGTCGAGCATTTTAAAAATAACGTGATGGGCTTATTGGGTGGACAGGCCAAAGCCATGGTAGTGACCAGCTCGCGTAAGGAAGCAGTACGTTACAAGCTGGCCTTTGATAAATACGTGTCTGAGCAAGGCTACAAGTCCATTCAGGCCATGGTCGCCTTCTCCGGTGAGGTTGAGTTTAATGACAAGGATACCGACAGCAGTGGCTTAGTCGGGCAGACCTTTAACGAACGCAACATGAACCCGGGTCTAAAAGGACGGGAAATGCGTAAAGCCTTTGATAGCGATGACTATCAAGTGATGCTGGTGGCCAACAAGTTCCAGACCGGCTTTGACCAGCCGAAACTGTGTGCCATGTACGTGGACAAAAAACTCGGTGGGGTGGAGTGTGTACAAACCTTGTCACGTCTGAACCGGACCTATCCGGGCAAGGCAGAGTCTGGCACCTTTGTCTTGGACTTCTTTAACGAGCCTGAAGATATCCTGGCGGCCTTCCAGCCATATTATCAAACCGCAGAACTGGCCGATGTCTCTAATCCGGATCAGATCTTTGACTTGTTTGAAAAGTTGAAAGCCAGCAAGATTTTCTTGTGGACGGAAGTCGAGCAGTTTGTCGATGCGTTCTTTACCAAGAACAAATCCAATGCCGCGATTAGTAACATTTGCAAGCCTGCGGTTGAACGTTGGCAGAAACGCTATAGCCAAGCCATCGAAGCCTATAACACCACCCGAGATATGCTGGAACGCTGCAAGAAAACCAATGATGCGGTGCTGATTGCCAATGCCGACAATGCCTTTAAAGAGGCCAAGCTGGAAAAAGACAAGCTGGAAATCTTTAAAAAGGACTTGGGCAGTTTTACCCGTTTCTACGAGTTTATGTCACAAATCGTGGACTACGATGACAAAGAACTGGAAAAGCTCAGCCTGTATGCGCGTAACCTGCGTCCATTGCTGCGTGAAACTGCAACGAAAGACGATGAGGTGGATCTGAGTAATGTCAGCATGAGCCATTACCGCCTGTCCAAGATCCGTCAGCAGGACATCAAGCTGAAAGAAGATGCCGAAGACAATCAGCTTGAGCCGGGCAATGACCTGGGTGCAGCCAAACCACGTGACAAGAAAGAAGAGTTCCTGTCACAGATCATCGAACGCCTGAATGATGTGTTTATCACCGATAACCTGACTGATAAAGACATGCTGAACTATGCCTATACGGTACGGGACAAGCTGGCGGAGAATGAGATTGTGATGAAGCAGATTGCCAACAATACCCGTGAACAGGCCATGCTGGGTGATTTCCCGAAAGCTATGGATGATGCCATTCTGGGCAGCAGTGCAGCACATCAGGAACAGATGATGCAGTTACTGTCTGATCCGGCGAAGGCCAGCATATTTGCACGGGTGATTTTTGATATGTTGAGCGGGTGATACTTATTTTCTTACGTTAATAAAAATGGTGGAAAATGATAAATTTATTTTCTGTTTGAGATTTATGGAAAAATTTTAAAATTAGTATATTGCATAATGTTTTTGCAACAAAGCTATTTAAATTCAAGGTTAAAAACAAATTTCGGGGGTAATATGAAAATCGAAGCACAAGTAAAATCTATTAAAAAATTAAAGGACTATTTTTTTCTTGTACCTGATTATCAGCGTGAGTATGTCTGGAAAGCAGATGATCAGGTCGAACAATTTCTAATAGATATCGATAATGAGTACGATGAACAAGCTGATGACCAAGAAAGTTACTTCATTGGCTCAATTATCGTAGTAAAAAACAAGAACAAATATGATGTGATTGATGGTCAGCAACGTCTGACTACAATCACATTAACCTTGTGTGCAATTCGTGATTTATTAGCCCGTCAAGAATTAGATGCAAAACAGAAAAACTATTTAGGTATTGTAGAAGAACTCCTTTATAGCTTTGAACCTGATACAGAAGAAACTGAATTACGCTTAGAGTTACAGTATGAGGAAAGTAAAGACTACCTGAATAAGCTGATCGTTGCTGAAAAATATGATGGTGAGGTCACTGCATCCATTCAAAAAATGCAGGCTGCATATGCTGCAATTTATCAATATTTAGAGAGTATATTACAGCGCGGCGTCGCAGCTTTAATCAAATTTACACGTTACTTTATTAATAACATCGACTTGGTGATTATTGAGTCTGAAGATATTAGTAGTGCGCTAAAAATCTTTGAAACCATTAACCAACGTGGTGTTGGACTTAATGCTATGGACTTGGTAAAAAATCTATTGTTCAGCAAAGCCAATCCAAATCAATTTGTCACGATTAAAGAAACGTGGAAAAAAATCAATGCAGCCTTACAACGCTGCGGAGAAGATGAAAACCCGCTTCGATTCCTGCGTTACTTTATGATGGCACGCTATCATGATGGTATTCTGCGTGAGGATGATATCTATAAATGGATTATTTCTAATGCAGGTAAAGCATTACTAAAATATGAAACTCACCCTGTGGCATTGGTACAAGAAATTGAATTTATGGCACAGCGCTATGCAGATTTAGTGAATGCGACCAAACTGTTAAGAGACGGTAGTGAATATCCTAATGTAACCAATATTGGTTTCTTAAATAAATACAAATCTAGACAGCATTTGGTTCTATTGTTGGCGTTGGCAAAAAATGCGAGCAAAGATTCAATTAACTATTTGGCAATGCAAATTGAGAGTTATTACTTTGTGACTAATACTGTAGGCATTCAGGGTAAAAATAATGAACACTCATTTGCAAATTGGGTCGTCTCTTTTAGAGAGAAGTCTACGATTGAGGAAATCCAAGAAGTTGTAGAAAAGACCCTGTTGCCTTACCTCTTAGAGCGATTAGATGATCTTAAGTTTAGATTCTTAAATATCCGTCATGATGCCTATAATCCGCAATATCGTCAGCGTTTTATCCTAGGAAAAATTGAAAATCAGGCGCGTGCCCAGGTGAATTGGATGCCACTGAACGTACAGCAAATTGAAAAACTAGAAATCGAGCATATTTTTCCACAAACACCTAAGGACAATATTCTGCCCGTAGAGTTTCTAGATAAAGCTGATTATAACAATACAATTTATAAACTGGGAAATGTGACTTTATTAGAAAGTGTGATAAATCAAGCTATTAGTAAAATGAATGACTTAAGTACAAACTGGTTTGAACAAAAGCAGAATGAGTATGCTAAATCGAATTTGATTACGGTCAATATGCTTGATCATCGATATGAGATTGGAAAAAATACTGCGATCAATAAATTTAAAGATACAAAGCAATATATTTTTGAAACTTGGAATAAAATTAGTATTGTAGAACGTCAAAAAATTTTGCTAGATCTGGCTTTGGATGCTTGGCGTATTAATGATCAAAGACTAGATGAGTATAAGTTTTTCTCGCAAGTGCAAAACTTAGTTGAAGTTTAATTCAAAATTAACGTCAGGGTATATGAGATGAGTCGCAGCAGGCAGTTTGCAAGAATCAAATAAGATCAGCTGACTTAACTGATCCTAGACATGAGGTAGCCTCATTGTGAAGCTGCCTCAAATGTCTGTGGATCCCTTCTGAATAGCCATCAAAATGCAGATGGCTCTTTATTCATTCAATAGAATGCAGTTGATATAATCGCTCCAATACCGTTTCTGAAAATGGCTGCCAATAATTCCAGGATTTGTATTTGTTATTATATCGACCGCCACCTTCATTACGCCATTGTTTTAACATCGCAATAATTTCAGGGTTATAAGTGCAATTCACTGAAAGCATTCCACCAGAAAATTTACGGGCATGTACCCAAATCCCATTAATGGTGAATTGGTAGTCTTCCCAAGTGGATGCCGTGGGAAATTGAGTTGAATCCGTAGAGCTATCAGATTTTTCTTCAACTGATTGATTTTTATTGCCCATTAAATCGACTAGGCACGGCTTTGGAAGTGCTGGAAATAACCAAGTTTTATGTTCCAAGCTCTCAAGAATTAGCTTTTTAGCCTCATTACTGGGGATCACCAAATCGGAATTGAGCAGCCCGGACAAATCTATTTCAACAGTTTTAACATTCATGGATTTAATGATTTTCAGTTTATCTTCATCAATGAAATGGGTCACTGCAATTTCTATAAAAATCGGTTCTTCATCAATATAACAGGCCAAATCCGGGCGAATTAATCCTAGATGAAATTCAGGGATAATTTTATCGAATGTCCACCAGGTTGCCTCAATGTCTAAATTGGGAACCTCAGGCAGCAGTACTCCCATAGATTCAATAATGACTTGTTTGGCATATTTATGTAGTACGCTTTCAGGTTGAATAGCACAGCTATCTTTATTACTGGCATGGGCAAAATGATGTTCTTTGATTTCACCTTTACGGGCTAAAACTATTTCACCACATTCAAAGCATGTGCAGTTACAGGCAAGTCCACGAACTGCATCAGTAATATGGATCAAATTTTTATTTTCATCTAAAGCAATAAGCATGGTCATTTTATAATTCCTTCAGGAAGTTAATTTACTCATTCACTATGCTTGTGTTTTAATCTGTCCAACACCGTATTTAGGGGTGGAATACGGGTATGTGGGGGTATAAGTGACTGATAATAAATTACAAGTTCTTAAAAAATTACAAAATGAACTCTCTGATTTTCTGCAAACAGGTAAGGCATACGAATGTTTGAAAGTCATGTGTGCAGATTCAATAGATGCACTGCAAAATGGTCATGATGAAAAAGTCACCTTTACCCGTTGGAAGCTAAAAGCCCGATATGAAGGAAGCACCCAAGCCGCAGATGAAATTGACCCTAAGGAATTGCAAAAGTGGATTGATGATAAAAAATTGAATATCGTTCTCACTAATATCATTCAGGCTGAGCATCAACCTTTTCAGGAGTTAGGTTATTTCCCTGTAGTTAAAACTAATGAAACTAAAGGTGGGAAAGGCAACGAAAAATTGTATTGGCTAGATATTGAAAAAAAACGATTTGAAATAGTAGATCAACAAGCGGATGCGCCAGATGAATTTAGTCATATTGAATTCGTGGAGTATCATCGTAGTGAGCCATCTGCTATTAAAATTTCATGGTTTTATAGAGTCTTTTTCAAAAATGGGGAAATGAAGAATAGAAGTCTGCGAGGGCTATTTCTTATATCGGTAATTTTTTCATCGGTTATTTTCTGGTTGTTGTATTTGATTGTCGTTGCTTTTGTACTGGTTCGAGAAGGACAAAGCTTTACCTCATTTAATTTACTGATTTTATTTGGAGTCGTTTTTTTTACGTGGTTGCTGTGGAAGTATGAATTTATTCCGATTTGGAACCTACCAGAGCATCGTGTCATTAAAGCACCGATGATCTTTTTATCTTTAAATGAACTTGATGCTGAAATTGAGATGTATAGAGATAAGGAGAGGAATCAAATCACGCGATTTACCCGCTTTACAGCCACTTGCCCGATTTGTACGGCAGATATTGTTTTAAGAGACGGGAAGCCATATCAAAATGCACCATTGGTTGGACGTTGTGTCGAGAGTCCATTTGCCCATGTGTATAGTTTTGATCGGGTGGCTATGAAAGGGAAGTATCTTGGGGTTTAATACCAAACAGCCAGTAGTAAGTGCATGGAAAACAGCATGAAATATCAACCGCCTTATACGATTACTTCAAAAATTATTCACTTGGTCGCTCAGATTAGTGAGTCTATAGGGCGTTTGACGGTACTGACTCAAATTCAGGATGGATTAAAACTAAGAAAAGCCAATCGAATTAGAACCATTCAGGGCTCACTTGCGATAGAAGGCAATACATTAAGCGAAGAACAGATTACTGCGATCTTAAACGGCAAACCTGTGATTGCTCCACCCAAAGAAGTTCAGGAAGTCCGTAATGCAATAAAAGCCTATGAGGCATTTCAACAATGGAAACCCAGCAGTGAGCAGGACTTATTGCAAGCCCATCAAATATTAATGACGGGGTTAATTGATGAAGTTGGACAATTCCGTCATGGTGGGGTTGGTGTAATGTCTGGCGATCGAGTGGTACATATGGCTCCACCAGCTAACCAAGTGAATCGTTTAATCGGGGAGCTATTGCAGTGGCTGGATGAAAGCCCAGAGCATCCATTGATTAAAAGCTCAGTTTTTCATTATGAATTTGAATTTATTCATCCCTTTGCTGATGGTAATGGCCGTATGGGCAGGCTTTGGCAGACACTGATATTGAGTCAGTGGAATCCTATTTTTGCCAATATACCTGTTGAAAGCCTAATTTATCAAAATCAAAAAGCCTATTACGATGCTTTGCAAGCCAGTACTGATCAGACGGATTCAGCGTCATTTATAGAGTTTATATTGCAGATGATTTTGGATGCGATTCTAAGTTCTACAGTCACCGATCAAGCTAGCGAACATGATAGCGATCAAGTTGGCGTACAAGACAGCGATCAAGTTAAGCGCCTGGTTGCTTTGATGGATAAACATGAATACACGCTAGCTGAATTGATGTCATTATTAGGGTTGTCTCATCGGGCTACATTTCAAAAGAACTATCTGAATCCAGCAATTGAAGCTGGGCTGATTGAGCGTACTATCCCTGATAAACCAAAAAGTCCTAAGCAAAAGTACAGATTAAAGAAAATGTAAAATTGGAGTAACTCTAAATTCCCAAAACTATCTGATAAGGGGAGGCATCCGGTGAAGCCTACTTGACTCAGGCAAGCTCCCACTTATACGGCAGCAATTCTTCTATTTTGCTCATTTTTTGTGTTGGTAGCCTTGATTATTAATATCAAATTATTAAATAGTATAAGTTGAAAAATATAAATTGGATTAAAAGTAAAAAATGGGGAATGATAAGAATTCAAAGGAAATTAGTAAGGAATACTAAAATGAATAAAAAAATTAAAGTTGCTGTGATTGGTGGTGGTATTGCAGGATTAGCACTCACAACCCAATTGGTAAAAGCTCAACACTTGGATGTCCATCTTTATGAATCTGCTGCCCAATTTTCAGAAATTGGCGCAGGAATTTCTTTCGGTGCAAATGCTGTCAAAGCCATCCATCTATTGGGTCTAGGCAAAGAATATGAAAGTATTGCTGATAAAGTAAAAGCACCGTATACCGATATCTGGTTCCAATGGCGGAATGGCTATACAGATGAATATCTATCTGCTTCTGTCGCACCGAAAGTAGGTCAATCTTCTGTACATCGTGCCGATTTTTTGGATACTTTAATTCCTCTCGTCCCTTTATCCAATGTACATTTTAATAAGCGCGTACAGCACATTGATGCGACTGCCGATCAGGCAAAAATTACTTTTATGGATGGACAAGAGGTTGAATACGATTATGTGATCGGCTGTGACGGCATTCATTCAGTAGTACGCAATCATGTTTTAGATTCGCATCAACTTCCACGCGTGACACCTCAATTTTCTGGTACATGGGCATATCGCGGCATTATTAAGTTTAAGGATTTTCAGCAGGCTATCAAGGAACTCGCTAATGATCCAGAGTTATTTGACGTTCCGCAAATGTTCTTGGGTAAGGACAAACACATCTTAACTTTCCCAATTCGCCAGGGAGAAGAAATCAATATTGTGGCATTTAAATCTGACCGTACGCAAACCGTCTTGCCAGAAAATACCCCTTGGACAAAATCTGTTTCCAAACAGGAAATGCTCGAAGATTTTTCAGACTGGAGTGATAGCTGTCAGGCATTATTGAATTTAATTGAAGCTCCAACGCTGTGGGCACTGCATGAAATTCAGCCATTAGAAACCTATAAAAATAAGACAAACAATGTGATTGTGATTGGTGATGCTGCGCATGCCATGTTACCGCATCAAGGTGCCGGTGCCGGACAAGGCCTGGAAGATGCATTAATCTTGGCTAATTTGTTGGCTAATCCACAGCTGACGCGTGAAACCATCAAATTAGTATCTGGAATTTATGAAGAAGTACGTCTAGAGCGTGCTGTAAAAGTTCAGCATACCTCGCATGAATCGGGTGAGATTTATGAACTTTATTCACCACTATATCCGAGTTTTGAGGAGATTGGCGCTCATTTAGCTCATCGCTTTGATTGGTTATGGCAGCATTCACTTGAACAAGATATTGAAACAGCTACAACATCGTTGCAGAAAGAACTACAGCAGAAAATCAGAATGGCTGGTTAAGTTCATAAATTAAAATAAAAAAATTGCACAATGTTTCGACCAGGGAGGTCAGTTATGCAAAGTATTAATGCCAATGAGATTATAGATCATGCCCGATTGAAAGCGATTCACTGGCGTGTGATTTTACTGAGTGCCCTGATTATTATTTTTGATGGCTACGATCTGGTAATTTATGGTGTCGCCTTGCCAAAACTCATGAAGGAATGGCAAATAGATACCATCACCGCCGGTTTTCTTGGTAGTGTTGCCTTATTCGGCATGATGTTTGGTGCGATTATTTTTGGCAGTCTGAGTGACAAGTTAGAAAGCTATGGGTTTAGCCGTAAAAAACTCATCGCGCTTTGTATCTTCTTGTTCAGTGGTTTTACCTTGTTATGTGGCTATGCGACTAATCCACAGAGCTTTGGTATCTTTCGCTTTCTGGCGGGTCTCGGTCTAGGCGGGGTCATGCCGAATGTGATCGCTCTGATGACTGAATATGCACCGAAAAAATTACGTGCCACGCTCGTTTCACTGATGTTTAGTGGCTATGCAGTGGGTGGGATGTGTTCAGCACTATTAGGAATGTGGTTAGTGCCGCAATTTGGCTGGAAAATCATGTTTATCATCGGAGGTTTACCGCTATTGCTGTTACCGGTGATCTGGTATTTGCTACCTGAATCTATTGATTATTTAGTACGACGCAAAAAAACCGAACAAGCTTTTCAGATCCTTAAACAAATTGATAGCAGTATCACGTATAACAACCAGACACAGATTAGCCTGCATCATGAGAATCAAGCTGTATCTAAGTCACCAGTGAAAGATCTATTTGCAGAGAATCGTGGTCCTGTGACTTTACTGTTCTGGACCAGTGTATTTATGGCTTTAATTTTGGTCTATGCCTTAGGCAACTGGTTACCAAAACTGATGGTTGAGGCGGGATATGATTTATCCACCAGTTTAGTCTTCCTTTTTGCACTCAATATTGGTGGTATGCTAGGCGCAATTTTTGGTGGATATCTCGCAGATCGTTTTAATTTGGCTAAAGTACTATGCACTTTATTTGCTAGTGGTGCGATTGCCTTGTTCTTGCTCAGCTACAGTCTACCGACTTTTGTTCTTTATATCTGTATCGCAGTTGCCGGGGCAGCTTCTATTGGCGGGCAGATTTTATTATTGGCCTATATGTCACAATTTTACTCATCCAATATCCGCGCGACTGGTTTAGGTATGGCATTGGGTGTAGGACGTCTAGGTGCAATTTTAGGTCCAATTTTATGTGGTTGGTTGCTGAGTTTGAGTTTACCGCTCACTTATAATTTTATTGCTATGGCTATCCCATGTATGATTGCAGTGATTAGCGTTTCAATGATTCACTATCGTCTGAAACAGAAAAAATTAAAACCTGTGGTTGTACAAGCTTAAAGATTGATTTAGGGAGGGTAACCTCCCTGATTGATATTGGAATATTAAAATTGATTGATCTGAGTCTTATTAAAGTTTTTATTGTCATCTACGAAACAAAAAATATTAGTCATGCAGCCGAAAGGCTTAATTTAAGTCAGCCTTCTGTGACCTACAATCTCAATCGCTTACGTAAGTTTCTTAATGATCCACTCTTTGAACGCGACAAATTTGGCGTCAAACCCACCAAGTTGGCCCAGATTTTATATCCGAGTTTTAGTCAGTCAGTTGCTGAAATTGAAACTGCCATTGCAGCAACACAACAGTTTGATCCCAAAACTTCAACTCGGACCTTCCGTCTTGGTCTGTCCGATTTAGGTGAGATCTGTTTATTACCTTCACTGATTCAATATCTATCTAAAGAAGCACCTTTTATAAAAGTTGAAATTGAAGAAATTCATTCAAATCAAGTGGAAGCATGGCTGATTGAAGGTTTCTTGGATGTTGCTGTGTTTAATAGCAGCTATACCGTGATGCCCAAGATTGAATCACGCAATTTATTTGAAGAACGATATATGTGTATTGCTCATAAACAGCATCCACGTATTCAGGATCAATTGAGTTTAGAACAGTATTTACACGAGAAACATGCTGCGATTAAATCTTCTACAGGCCATATTGAAATTGATCAAAGGCTGAAAGAACTTGGGTTGAAACGGAATATCATGCTGGAAGTGCCACATTTCAGTGTATTACAGGATGTTGTGACTAATTCAGAATTACTGGTGACCTTACCTTCACGTGCAGCACGCGTCTATGAACGTAATAGTGACGTCAATATTTTTGAATTACCTTTTGCGGTTAAAACCTTTAATGTCAGTGCCAACTGGTACAACCATCATGATGATTTAGAAGCCCGTACCTGGTTTATTCAAACTTTAAGAAAAATTTTTCAGTTTTTATAGTTTGGGCAGCTTTTCACTTTACGGTTAGATGATATAGATTAGCTATCAATATAAAACTCAAATTGATATCATAAATATATAAAAATATTCTCTGTACACGACAAAAATAGATAACTCATTGAAATAATGTCACAATAATTGTTTTCTAACGACGAATACTATGACACATCTCAATGAGTTATATCTTATCTTAAACAAATCTCTAAAATGGAACA
>NZ_VPBE01000011.1:0-90692 GCF_013418895.1 Acinetobacter sp. YH12116
GTCAATAAGTTCACAAAAATGGCTAAGTGATGGGAGAGCATGTTCAAGAGTGGATTCTAAATGTTCAGATAAAGACATAAAAAAATGAGCGTATTTACATACACTCATTTTTACTACATTTTTCTAAAATTTGCTTAACTGACTGGCATTACTGCAAGTGCAGGGCTTTTTCGTGTTGGACTTAAATGCCTGAATACAATTAAGCCTGACCTTCTGCAGCAGCGGCTTGTGCGCGTTGCATGTTGGCTTCAAATTCAGCATCAAAGTTGATTGGCGTTAACAGCAATTGCGGGAAGCTGCCTTTGGTAACCATATCATTCACTGCTTCACGCAAGAACGGGAACAGGATGTTCGGGCAGTAGGCACCCAGAATATATGGCAGACGTTCTTCTTCTACGCCATCAATCAGGAAAATACCTGCTTGAGTGACATCTACAATAAATGCTGTATCACCGGCATTGTTGGCTTGAACAACAACTTTTAAAGACACTTCAAAGTGGGTTGGATCAATCTTTTCTGCAGAAGACGACAGATTGATATTCAGTTCAGGCTGCCATTCTTTGGTAAATACTTGTGCCCCTGGAACTTCAAAAGAAATATCTTTTGTATAAATACGCTCTAATGCCAATTGTGGTTGAGCTTGTTGTTGTTCACTCATTATTTATTCCTTAAAAATATGAACAGAAAATTAACTGAAATTATGACGCCAGTAAGTCATCGAGTTTGCCTTCACGCTCAAGGGCGTAAAGCTGGTCGAAACCACCAATGAACTGCTCATTAATAAAAATTTGTGGAACAGTACGATGGTTGGTGCGCTGCATCAGTTCAGTGCGGACTTCTGGTGCTTCGTTGGATAAATTGATTTCTTTATAGACAACGCCTTTACGCTCAAGAAGCTGTTTTGCACGTACGCAATATGGACATACAGTTGTTGAATAAATCGTTACTTCAGCCATTGCTAATCTCCTCAAGCGGATTATTTGCTTTTTACTAAAGGTAAGCCTTGTGCTTTCCAGTTACTGATCCCACCATCCAGACGATAGCTATCTGCGTGGCCTACCTGTTGCAGGGCAGTGCCGGCAATTTGACCTAAATTGCAGATAAATACCAATGGACGGTCAGCGGTTTTTAACTCTTCAATATGGCTTGAAATTTTGCTGTAAGGAATGTTGCGGCTGCCGCTGATATGGCCTTCACGGAAGTCTTTGGCATCACGTAAATCAATCAGCATGGCATTTTTGGCTTTCACCAGAATCCCTAAAGATTGTGGGGAAATTTTACGCCCGTTACGTTGGCCTTCCAAAATGAAGAATAAAACCACCAAAACTGCCAGTGTTCCAAACAAGAAGGGGTGATTCCCCATAAACTCGAACCAACGTTCCACAAGTCACCTAAATTACAATTTCAAAAATTGTCACAGAGTATAGCCTATAAATATGGTGATCAAAATCACCGCTTCAAGGGTCGGGCTGCAATTAAACTAATTTTTTTGCTGGGCTTCGTTGACTTCATCAATCAGACGTAAATAACTGTCGAGCCGGCGCGTTAAAATCTCACCCGCTGCCGCCGCCTGACGCAAGGCACATTGCTTTTCGTGCTTATGGGTACAGTTACGGAATTGACAGTGACCGAGCAGATTTTTAATTTCCGGAAAACCCTGCTGGATTTTTTCAGTCGTCAAATGCCACAGGCCAAATTCACGGATGCCCGGTGAGTCAATGAGCGCCGAACCTTCACCAAACGGAATTAAGCGGGTGGAGGTGGTGGTGTGCTGACCCAGGGCCGAGTTTTCTGAGATGATATTGGTTTTCTGCGCCGCTTCCGGCACGATGGCATTAATCAGGGTGCTTTTACCCACGCCAGACTGACCGACAAAGGCCACAGTTTCATTTTTTAAACGGTTGGACAGTTCGGTCAGATCTGCATCAGACTGGGTCTGCATCACTTCATAACCCAAATTGCGGTATTCTTGCAGTAAATCCAGAATCGGATCATTTTCGGTAAGTAGGTCGGATTTGTTCAGGATCAGCAGCGCTGGAATATTGGCATCGGCACAGGCCACCAGATAGCGGTCAATCAGACCCGGTGCTGGCTCTGGCAGCGGTGCAAACACAATCACAATCAATGAGATATTGGCGGCTACCGGTTTAACTTTGTGGTAACGGTCCGGGCGCGTGAGCAAAGACTGGCGCGGATGAATCGCGCTAATAATACCCAGGCCGGTATTCGGATCGGCCTGCCATTTAACCCGGTCACCGGTAACCAGTAATTCCAGGTTGGTACGGGTATGACAGCGCCAGATGCTGCCCAGTTCAATCGGTTTCCAGAACGGTTCAGGTTCACCTTCGGCCACCACGGGTTTTTCAGGATGCTGCTCCGGCACGGAGAGGGCTTGTACTTCCAGTTGGCGTCCATAATGCTGCACCACCAGACCTTCCAGATCATTGGAGCTGTCTATATCTTCCTGCCGGGTTTGCTGCTGTTTCTGAATGCGGCGTTGTTGCTGTTCAGTCAGGCGACGCTTACGAATTAAAGCCATTCATATCCTAAAAAAACCATGAAATCTGGAGTGCAAAAATAGCATGAAGCACGGGCAGAATGACACCCAAGAACACAGAAATTTGCTACTATAGCCGTTTTTAAGACGAATAAGATTGCACATTTATGAGCAGCACGCCTGATACCCGCTTAATTTGGATTGACCTGGAAATGACAGGTTTAGATACCGATAATGATCAGATTATTGAAATTGCCACCATTGTGACAGACGATCATTTAAATATTCTGGCGGAAGGTCCGGTACTGGCCGTGCATCAATCAGATCGTATTTTAAATGCCATGGATGAATGGAACACGCGTCAGCATGGTCAGTCGGGGCTAATTGAGCGTGTACGTCGCAGTAAACTGAGCGCGCAGGATGCCGAGCAGCAAACCTTGGAATTCCTGAAAAAATGGGTCAATCCAAAAACTTCGCCGATGTGCGGTAACTCGATCTGTCAGGACCGACGCTTTTTACACCGGTTAATGCCGGAGCTGGAGCAGTTCTTCCATTACCGTAATCTGGATGTATCTTCTGTTAAAGAACTGGCCAAACGCTGGCGTCCGGAAATCATGAGCGGCTTAAAGAAAAATGCCTCTCACCTGGCCATGGATGATATCCGTGACTCGATTGCCGAGCTGAAATACTATCGTGAATATTTCTTTATTATGAATAAATAAGTATCTGTTCATCATCCATCTATTTGCACTGTGGGGACGAGCGTATCCACAGCGCTTAAGAAGAGGCTTTGGGCCTCTTTTTTTATCGCTATCGTTTTATCTGCTGTTACTTCGGCGTAATTCAGAAATCACACCCGTTATAAAGATGTAATCTTTTTGGCGATTATTTAGACAGGATGCGGCTGCGCGCTTATGATAGGAGCAATGTGTATTTCAAAACCCATTTGCCGCAATGATCGGAGTAGCTTAAATCATGCAAAGTAATAACCCGATCCTGACACGCGTTGAGGTGTCGAGTGATTATGCCCAGCCGATGAGCGTGCAGGGAGCAATCCAAAAATCTGTCCTGCTGACTTTAATTGCCGCCGTGGTGGGCATCGGCCTGTTTTTCTACAGTTTCCTGACCGCCAATCTTTCTATTGCCTATGCTGGCGCAATTGTCGGTGCCATTGGCGGACTGATTCTGGCTTTGGTGGCCACCTTTAAGCCAAATACAGCGCGCACGCTGGCCATTCCCTATGCGCTGTTTGAAGGGGCCTTTCTGGGCGGGATTTCAGTGATCTTCCAGTTGCAGTTTCCGGGTGTGCCATTACAGGCCTTGCTGGCTACCTTTGTGACCACATTGGTGATGTTTGTGCTGTATCGTACTCGGGTAATTCGCGCCACTGAAAAATTTAAGGCGGTGGTGATGTCGGCCTCAATTGCGATTGCGATGGTGTTTGTGGTGCAAATCTTTCTGAGTCTGGCCTTGGGGTCGAGTATTCCTTATCTGTTTGAAAGCAACTGGCTTGGAATTGGCTTTGCAGCATTTGTGGCCGTGATTGCCTCTTTAAACCTGATTCTAGACTTTGACCTGATTGAAACCGGTGCAGCACAAGGTGCACCGAAAAGCATGGAATGGCTGAGCGCCATTGCCTTATTGGCCACCTTGGTCTGGATGTATTATTCCTTCCTGCGTTTGCTGGGCTTATTGCAAAGCAATGATTAACTTCCCGGCATTTATCGACATTAACATCGCGCAACCTTTGCGCGATTTTTATTTTCTTCGGAGGAATTGAAAAAAAGGCGCATTATGCAATTTCCGAATTGGCTCAGAATTGGCATGATACTGCAAAATCAATATGAGTGAGATTCACATGGCACAAGGACTATTAGCGGGTAAACGCTTTTTAATCGCGGGTATTGCGAGTAAATTATCCATTGCATTTGGTGTTGCTCAGGCTTTACATCGTGAAGGTGCAGAGCTGGCTTTTACCTATCCGAATGAAAAATTGAAAAAACGTGTGGATGAATTTGCAGAACAGTTCGGTTCTAAAATTGTTCTTCCTTGTGATGTTGCGGTAGATGCTGAAATTGAACAGGTCTTTGTCGATCTTGCTCAACATTGGGATGGTCTGGATGGCGTGGTGCATTCAATTGGTTTCGCACCAGCCCATACCTTAGATGGTGACTTTACTGATGTGACCGACCGTGAAGGTTTTAAAATTGCGCATGACATCAGTGCCTACAGCTTTGTTGCGATGGCGCGTGCCGCAAAACCATTATTACAGGCGCGTCAAGGCTGTTTATTAACCCTGACTTATCAGGGTTCTGAGCGTGTAATGCCAAACTACAACGTGATGGGCATGGCCAAAGCTTCGCTTGAAGCAGGGGTGCGTTATTTAGCCTCTAGCTTGGGTGCTGAAGGCATTCGTGTTAATGCCATTTCTGCCGGTCCAATCCGTACATTGGCTGCATCAGGAATTAAATCATTCCGTAAGATGTTGGATGCCAATGAAAAAATTGCCCCATTAAAACGTAATGTCACCATTGAAGAAGTGGGCAATGCCGCTTTATTCCTGTGCTCACCGTGGGCCAACGGGATTACCGGTGAAATTCTATATGTAGATGCTGGCTTTAATACTGTGGGTATGAGCGCCGCCATGATGGACGCAGAATAAGTCGGAACGTTTTAACCTGCGCCGGCTTTTTATCGGATAGTTACATATTGATAAACAAGCGGCCGGGTTGAAGCGATGTTTTATGTGGTTATTTTGTATAAAATAGCCACACTTTTTTTTAGCTATTTATTACAGAACAATGATGCCAAGCAATATATTTGCAGCACTAGAAAAATTAGGCCTCAGCCCACAAAAACGTGCCCTCCATATTCAATTTTCTCAGCCTGCCTTAAATGCCGATGTTTTTTTACAGCGCATCGAAGGTGAACACCAGCTCAATGACGGTTTACGTGCCGAACTGATCTGTCTTTCGACCAACGCCCAGATTCCGTTAAAACAGTTTATCGGCGCGCAGGTCGCCGTCGACCAGGTCACTGACCAGGGCCAGCTGTTTCGCAGCAGCGGCATCATCACCGCCGCCGCGCAAGGCCAGAGTGATGGCTCTCTCACCCTCTATAAACTTACGCTAGAAGATCCAACCGCACTCTGGCATAAACGCCGTAACAGCCGCGTGTTTATGAATAAAAGCGTGCGTGAGGTCAGTGAAATTCTGTTTAAAGAATGGCAAAACAAAAGCCCACTCTTTGCCGCCAGCCTGACCCTGGACTTAACCGGACTGACCCAGGAACTGGATGTGCGTCCTTTTATCATGCAGTCCAATGAAACCGACTATGACTTTTTGACCCGGCTCTGGCGCAGTGAAGGCATTAACTGGCTGATTGATGAAGCCCAGTTACAGGTCGTACATTCCAGCAGCCCGATACAGGCCCAGAAACTACGTCTGATTGATGACAACAGCCAGTACAGTGCTTTAAACCGCCGCAGCATCCGCTTTCATCGCTCCAGTGCCACCGAACAATTAGACAGCATCACCCAGTTGATTGCCCAGCGCAGCCTGCAACCGACTGCCGTACATCTGCAACGCTGGCAGTCAGATAGCCTGAGCCAGGAAGAAGGTGCCGGTTCAGTGCAAAGCAAACACCAGCACAGCCACAATCAGGACAATGCCAGCTTAAGCCTGGAACAAGCCTGGCAGATCAGCCCGGCCTGGATGCAGGATTTAAATGGCGAAGACCAGGCCACCGCATCCTCTAATAACCAGCTGGACAAGCTGAACCAGAACCTCAGTCACTACCACGACCTGCAATCCAAATACTTTAGTGCCCACTCCACCGTCCGTGATGCCCAGGTCGGCTACTGGTTTGAACTGAATGAACACCCGGAAATTGATCAGCACAGCGCAGCAGACAAAGAATTCTTAATCACCGGCAAACAGTTCTATAACCAGAACAACTTACCTAAAGACCTCAATCAGCAGATTAACCAGCTACTCAGCCAGAGCCACTGGCATAGCCATTTTAGTTTTCAACACGAACAACACCCGGATGAACGTCAAGGCAATACCTTAACCCTGCAACGTCGCAACATCCATACGGTACCGGAATACCACCCACTACAGCACCGACCGGCGGCTCATCCACAGCGCGCCCGGGTAGTCGGTCCTGCTGGCGAAAGCATCCATGTCGATGAATGGGGCCGAATCAAAGTCCGTTTCCTGTTTACCCGCAGTGATGACCATCAGCATGATGGCGGGGCCGGCAGTAATGACAATGACACCGATTCGGCCTGGGTCGATGTACTGACGCCTTGGGCCGGAGAAGGCTACGGGGCACGTTTCCTGCCACGGATTAATGAAATTGTGGTGATCGACTTCTTTGACGGTAACATCGACCGGCCATTTGTGGTGGGGCGTTTACATGAAGCAGAACGCTCGCCAACCCGCTTTGATACCCTAGGCCAGCTACCCGACACCAAAAAACTCAGCGGGATCCGCTCACAGGAAATTGAGGGCAGTGGTTTTAACCAGCTGCGTTTTGATGATACTCCGAAGCAGATTTCAGCCCAGCTGCAAAGTAGTCATGGCGCGACCCAACTGAACCTGGGGAACTTGAGCCATCCCAAAGCCAGCGCTGAAAGTGACGGTCGTGGTGAAGGTTTTGAACTGAGAACCGATCAGTGGGGTGCAGTCCGTGCTGGAGAAGGCTTGCTGATTTCCACCCATCCACAGGCACAGGCCGAAGGCAATCATCTCGATGCCAGTGAAGCCAAGAGCCAGCTAGAAAGCAGCTTAAACAACAGTACTGCCCTAAGTGAAGTGGCCGAAAACCAGCAGACTGACCCTTTAGAAGTTCTCGATAACTTAAAGAATTTTTTAGAGCAGATCGAACAGCAGGATGAAAGCAAAGCCGCTGCTTTTAAACAGGCACTGATGATCCTCAGCGCACCAAACTCTATTGCTTTAAGTAGCCAGCAAGATGTGCATCTCTCTGCTGATGGTCAGATCAGTCACAGTGCCGGAGAGAGTATTAACCTGAGTACGCAGCAATCTTTGATTGCCCATGCCAGCCAGAAACTGAGCCTGTTTGCAGCACAAGAGGGTGCACGTTTATATGCGGGTAAAGGCAAAGTCGAAATTCAGGCACAGGGTGATGGTGCAGATCTGATTGCCAGAAAAGGGGTGCAAATTATTTCGACGGAAGACACGGTCTATATTACCAGTCCAACCGAAATTAACCTGACCGCCGGTGGTTCACAAATCAAGATTAATGGCTCGGGGATTTTTCCAACCACGGGTGGCAAGTTTGAGGTGAAGGCGGGGCAGCATGCCTTTAATACCGGTGCCAATATAGATGCCAGCGTACAGCAATTACCTCGAGCTAAACCATTAAAAGGAACCCTGGAGCTGCTGCGTAGTTATGGAGGTCAAGACTTCTTTGAACAAAATAGCTATAAAGTGATTGATGCTTTAGGGCAGGAGTTTAGCGGTAAATTGGATGCGAATGGATTTGCTCAGGTGACGGGTATTGCTCCAGGAGCAGCAAAAATTATCTTTGACAAAGATACCCGGAGTGCCTGGGATCAGGCCAGCCACTTTGAGCGCGATTATACCTGGACAGACAAATTAAGCAGTCAGGTTAAAAGTTTGGCTCAAAATAGCTTGCAGTCTGTGAAACAGAATATGCTGTCACAGCTAAAGACAAACCTGTTATCTCCAGATACGCTGAATGCTGATGGCTTGAAGAATATGGCTAAAACTGCACTGAACCAGACTGGAAGCCAAATGCTGAGTCAGGTCCAAGGGCAAGCAAGCTCAGCTGCACTAGGAGCTGTGGCCAATCAGCTCAATATTAATTTATCGCCTGAGCAATTAAAACATACAGCGCAATTGCCACAGAATGCAATGTCCTTGATGCCAACAGGCTCTAATGGAAATACATCTTCGAGTTTGCCTCAGGATAATGATTGGGTAAGCCAAAAATATTACCAATCTGGAGGGCTGACCTATACCGAAACCACGCGGTATGGAGCATCAAAAAATCTAGTGGCTCCAGTGTTAACCCAGCAGCCAGACTTTTCTCCGGTGGAGCAACCTGCAGTTCCAGTGGCTGCAAAGTCTTCTCCAACCTCGGAAGATTTTATTTCCCAAAAGCACTATCAGGCGGGTGGGCTGAAAATTACCGAAACCTTAAGAAAGAAAACTTAAGTTGTGCCGGTATTTAAAATAAAGAACGTATGGATTAAACATGTCTACATCAACCGATCAGAATAAAAAACAAGAACAGCAAGCTGCTGTCGAATTGGCTGTATTTAATTTAAACAGTGTAACTCATCTGGAAGATCATAAACTGATTGCCCATCAGATCCAGAATTATTTGCAGGTTTGTGGTCAAACCAGTCTGATGCAAATTGAAGGCCAGGCTACAATTAAAACCGTAGCCAATATTTATGCCTTAACTGGTAGCGTATTAGATTTACTGCTTTATGTTATGGCGCCACAAACGGGCGCGGCAGCTGTACAGCGTCATGCATTACTGGCAGCCAATTTAATTGGTTTATTTGCAGAGCCCAAAAATGAAGCACATGCACGGATGGCGCTACGTCCAATGTTTGGACTTATGGCAGAGTGTTTATATCCTGCCAATACTAAAGTAAAAACAGCCGATTTACGTCGGATGGAGCTGCATCTGAATGCACGTATTGCAGGTGATCTGGAGCTTTTTTTACAGGAAACTCAGACCAAACTCACTGGCCTGCTCAAAGCAGCGGCTGATTTGGGCGGAAGTATTTTAAACAGTTTGGTCTCCTCTGGAGCTGGGGCGACCACAGCTACGGCATCTGCTGGCGCCTCAGCAGAAAAACGTGATCCTAAATTACAATTTAACAATTGGGCCAGTCCATTAATTGAATTAATCCAGGCACCAGCAGAAGCGGATGTACGACCAAAGTTAAATCCGGAACAGAGTTCATTACAGACCCTTATTCCCGAAGCCATCACTCAATTAAATACCGTTCTGCAAGAACAGGCCAATGCCGGTTTGCAATATAGTTTGGCCTGGCTGATTCAGGAAACGCTCAGCGCAATTCAGTCCGCTGAATATCAGGGCAGAGCCAGTGTACCCATCAATCAGACCGGTGAATATGAACGACATACTGAAGGTGATATTTTAGAGTTTGTTTCCTTACAAGCTGATGCGTTAAAGGAACCGCCTTGTTTGAATATGTCGCAAACCGCAGTAGCATCTGAATCTGCAACAGGTAACAGTATTAGCTATGCCATCGGCGCTGAGCGGATTAGCCATAGTGACTTTAGCTTGCCCAAAATAGGTTTTGTCTTTAGCCGGCTCTATAACTCTCAATTATCTGAGCTTGATGGTAGCAGCATGGGGGCGCGCTGGCAGATGCCTTTTTCCAATATCATTCAACAGAATGAAAAAGGTTATCTGTTTATTGATGGAAAAGGCCGCAAACTACAATTACCTGCCTCTATTATTCAGCAGGCCTATGAAGTGCCGTATGAAGGTATAACGGTACAACCCATTGAAAATAGTGATCTCGTTTTAAACTTTGGTGGAGAGTGGTCTTTTCAATTCCATCAATTTTCGACTGGACAGCCTTATCAGTTGATTCAACAATTTAATGAAAATACGCAAGAAAAAATTGTTTTAAGCTACCTTATTTTTGATGAAATTGCCTATCTACAAAGCGTTGATTTCCAATTAGCACATGCCCAACATCAATTGAAATTTGCTTTTAATGAGCAAGTTAAAATCATTGCTGTATTTGTTGATGAACAAGTTGAGCCTTTAGCGCGTTATCAATATGATACCCAAGGCAATTTAATTGAAGCTATTGATCAAAATGGTCATGTCCGAAACTATGAATACAACCATTTTCATCAACTTACACGTTATACCGATCGTACAGGGCGTGGACAAAATATTCGCTATGAATCAACCGACGCCCAAGCTAAAGCAATTGAAGAATGGGCAGATGATGGTAGTTACCATACCAAACTCAAGTGGCATCCTCGCTTACGCCAAGTTGCTGTTTATGACGCTTACGATGTCCCGACCTATTACTATTTTGATCTGAATGGATTTACCTACCGTACACGTTTAGCAGATGGGCGTGAATCGTGGTACAGCCGTGATAGTAAAAAACGTATTACCCGTCAAATTGATTTTGAAGGGCGAGAGACCCAACAAGAATACAATGATCAAGATCAACTCATCAAAATCGTACAGCCAAATGGCGGAGTAATCCGTTTTGCCTATGATGAGCAAGGCAATTTGGTCGAAACCAAAGACCCTGAAGGCAATATTTGGAAACGAGAATATGATGCCAAGGGTAATATCAGCAAAGAAATAAATCCTTTGGGGCATATCACCCAATATAAATACAACAATGACAATCAATTGATCGAAGTGATTGATGCCAAAGGCGGCAGCAAAAAAATTCAATACAATGAATTAGGACAAATGACCTCCTATACTGATTGCTCAGGCAAAAGCAGTACTTGGGAATACGATGAAGAGGGTTCGCTAACAGCTGAACAAACTGCAAATGATAAAGTCGTACAGTACCTTTACAGCACTCAAGGTCGAGACAAAGGACAACTCCAAAGTATTGTTTACCCTGATGGATTAAAAGAACATTTTGAACATGATGAAGAAGGGCGTTTACTCAAACATATTGATACTAAAGGTTTAGTGACTGAGTACCAATACAATGCCACAGGATTACTCGAACAACGCATCGATGCTAATCGACATCGCATTGGCTATCAATGGGATAAACAGGGACGCATCAAAAAACTAATCAACCAAAACCAAGCAGAATATTTATTTGATTACAATCAATATGGTTATTTGGTACGTGAACAAGCTTTTGATGGAGAAGAAAAAAACTACAGCTATCATGATGAGAGTGGCAGGTTATCTGAAATCCGACAGCCTAATATCCTGACCCAATTTGATTATTACGCAGATGGACAAATCGCATCGAAAAGCTTTACCCATTTACATACAGGAAAGAAGCAAACAGAACAATTTGATTACAATCTGAACAGTCAACTGAGCCGAGTCAGTAATGAGGTTAGCCAAATTGATTTTTATCGCAATGCCCTTGGGCAATTGGTGAGAGAGCATCAGCACTACAAAATCTCAGGGCTTCGTCCACTTACTGCGGTGTTACGTTATGAATATGACGAACTTGGTAATCTAGTTAAAACAATCCGTCCAGATGGACAGGAACAAGCCAATTTGAGTTACGGCTCAGGACATTTATATGCGATTGCCCTGAATAAACAGGACATGGTTTCATTCCAACGAGATGACTTACATCGAGAAACAACACGCCTATTGGCAAATGGACTCATCCAAACTAAACACTATAATGACGTTGGTTTACTCAGTTCACAACTGATTCAGCCTGAACAAGAAACGCAAGACTATTTACAGTACCAAGCGCATCGACATTATCATTACGACCAAAACTACCTACTAAACCAAGTTGAAGATAGCCGTTTGGGTAAGCTCAACTATCAATACGATCCAATTGGGCGCTTAATCACAACACAAAGCGCACATAAAACCGAGAGTTTTAGCTTTGATCCTGCGGGTAATTTGATCGACCCTGTATCCGCATCTAGTACGGCACAAATTAAAAACAATCTGGTCAGAAGCTATCAAGGAAAACATTACCACTACGACGCACAAGGCAATGTCATAGAGGCTAAACAAGCAGGTAAAACCCTCAAACTGACATGGGACAACCAAAATCGATTGATTCGCAGTGATCGCAATGGTCAAGTCACTGACTACGGTTATGATGTATTTGGGCGCAGACTTTATAAGAAAACGGTAGATGCGCTGACCTTGTTTGGTTGGGATGGCGATTTGATGATTTGGGAATCCCGCAAATCAGAGCAAGATAGTTTTACCAAGCACTATCTGTATGAACCGAATAGCTTTGTTCCACTGTTGCAAGCTGGATATAAAGATTTTATTCAACTGATTGAAACACCTGATTATGCTGAATATCAAAGTAAACCTTATTCGGTTTATAAAGATCCTGTATGGCGCAATGATACCCGTAAAAATCGAGTGGAGTTAGAGCAGATCACTTTTTACCATTGTGATCAAGTCGGTACGCCACAGACTATGACCAATGCAAGAGGTGAGTGTGTTTGGGAAATTACCCAAGATACTTGGGGCAGCACACTCGACATCAAAACAGTAAATCCAGACAATCCGTTTGAGCAGAGTAATCTCAGATTCCAAGGTCAATATTACGATCAAGAAACAGGACTGCACTATAATCGTTACCGATATTACGAGCCACATAGTGCAAGATATGTGAGTAAAGATCCGATTGGGTTGAATGGAGGAATGAATACTTCTGCTTATGTAAGAGATCCAACTCAATGGGTTGATCCGATGGGACTTGATTGGGCAAATGCATTCCCTCCTGGATTAATGGAGTATGGTCGAGCCAAAGCATCTGAACATAATTGGCGAATGCAAAATGATCCAGCTTATCGAAATCAGGTAATGACGCCTCCTCCACCTGTAAAAGCCGCAACACATGTGCCTTATACGACAATGACAAATGTGAATGTTGGGCTCTCAGCAATAGCGGGAGCATCGATTGGCGTTGGTGGTGGACATACTCGAGATCAATATGGAAAAGTTTTACGTTGTGCAGCTGTAACCGTGTGTGGTAGTGCTGGAGCAGAGGCAAGCGCTTATGGAAGTGGTGGACAAAGTTATACCAATAGTTCAACAAGTCAAGGATTTTCAAGTTCTGGTTCTGCTTGTGGCAGTGCAAAAGGAGCTGCTGTGATAGGTGGTGGTGTTCAAGCTTGTCAAAATACAGATGGCTCACAAACATATTCAGGGAACGTTATTGTAGGTGCTGGCGCTGGTGCAACGGGTTCAGTTTGTTATGCAGTTAATTATTGTAGGTAATCGTATATGAAGCATATTTTACTATTTTTTATTCTCGGAAGTTTAATTGCTTGTACAAATTTGAATAAACAGGACAGGTTTCCTACGCTTGAGGAAGAGTGTAAATTAGCAGGAAGTAGTAGTAAGCAGTGTGAAATTTTTAATTTAAAAGATCTATCCTTAGATGAAAAAGAGAATCTAATGGGATGGGTCTATCTAAATGGGTTAGATAATATCAAACCTAATTATGATAAAGCTTACTATTGGTTTGAAAAGGCTGCAAAAGCTAATAACCATGAAGCTATAAACTCATTAGGTATGATTTATTTTGCTGGTTTAGGAAAAGATAAGAATTTTCAGAAGGCTGAAGAGTATTTTCTAGAAGCAAATAAGTATGGTAACAAAGATGCTAAATTGAACTTAGCAGAGCTATATAGAGTTAAGGATTTTGGTCGATCACCAGATTTTGAAAAAGCAGAGAGTTGGTATTTATTAGGGGTCCAAGATAACCCTTCACGGGCATATGAGGGTTTATCAAAAATGTACTTGGATCAGGAAAACTATGAGAAAGCATTTAGTTTTTCTGAAAAAGCTGCTGAACTAGGTAATCCTGAAGCTCAATATAATTTAGGGGTTTTCTTTGAGCAAGGTGTGTATGTAAAAAAAGATAAAAATCAAGCTGAATTTTGGTATGAAAAAGCAGCTAAACAAGGACATTTAAACGCAATTAATAATTTAAATATTCTTAGGCAAAAATAAATGATGAGGCTTCATTATCATTTTTATCATAATGAAGCTTTATTTTCTGGGGTTATATGAAAAGATACTGTTTGATAGGTTTTTTAAATAAAATTATTTTCTTGTTTTTGTAATTAAAGAGAAAAGTATTAGCAGGTTTTTTTATTTCTTACCAATTATAGTCATTTATTAAAAAGTAAAATAACTGAAAACAAGGAGAAATAAATGAAAGAAATACTTTTACTAGCAATTTTATTGGGGTTAACTGGGTGTGGTGATAATGACCAAAAAAGCCATGCGCAAGAAAATATAACTCAGCATGCTGAGTAGCAGTACCAGCATTAGCTAATTATAGTTTACCTGCCTCACCATAAGCATTTTCGATGGGTGGGTAGTCTATACTAATACAAGTCCTGTCGGCGCATCTACATTATTGGATGAAGCAAAAGACCGCTGCATTAGTTATGCCTAATCCAACTCAAGTGGCAAATGTACTGAAATGAAGCGATTACAAGAACTGGGGGAGAGATATCAAAAAGAAAATCCTGTGTATTTAAATGTACCTCCGAGTTCTCAATGGTTTCCGTCAAGTTTTTAATTTTTGGAGTTAGTAAATGAAATATTCTTATTCTATCTTTTTCAGCCTATTGATGGTAAGTGGTTGTAGTAATGGTACATCAACGAATACACTTCCTGATTCAGAAAAGATTACATCAACGGAGCAAGATTCATATCAAAAAATACAGAAATATTCTGAAGCTGGCGATAAGGAAAATTATTTAAAACTTTTAGAAACGTCTGCTGAAAGTGGGGATGTAATTGCCCAAAATGAATTGGCTGGATTATATGCATTTGGTGAGGGCGTACCAAAAAGTGGAGAGAAATTTATTTATTGGTCAGAGTTAGCTGCATCTAAGGGGTCTTCACTTGCTCAACTTAATTTAGGTACAGCCTATTTTTTTGGAACTAATGGAGTAACTCAAGATTTGGTAAAAGCAGAAAAGTGGCTAACACTTGCTGCAAGTAATAATGAAGAAATTGCTAAAAGTTATTTACAGAAAATAAAAAATAATGAAATACCAGATGCATCAATACCAGATGATATAAAACTTCTTATGGAGAGTGATAAGTAGTTTGGTCTATTTACGGCTTTGTTGCACAAAGATTTGAAATGCAAAGCGCCCCTAATTGAGCCAAATTTAAGGCGTAACTTGGGTAAGTGGTCGACCTAATTCCGTAAATCTGTTGAGGACTGCTACACGTGCATGAATCTCATTCACCTGACTAGGAAAGCTTCTTGCCATTAATTTATCGCCTAATAATTTGATGCAATGCATCTTGGTTTCCACCAAACTGCGGCGATGATAGCCTGACCATTTTTTCTATAGTGTCCTGCCTAAACGTTTAACTGTTCGAAGTAATTCATTTCGCGCTAGCGAGCTACTCTTTGTATCTTTCCATGGTTTCGCATTTTTTCTAGGTGGAATCACTGCATGCGCTTGCCGATCTGCAATGACCTGACGGCATTGCTTGGTATCATAAGCTCCATCGGTATAAACAGAGTCAATCTGCTCATCTTGTGGAATCTGATCGAGTAAATCACCAAGCACCTGTGAATCACTGACATTATTGGTTGTGAGCTGAATAGCACGTATTTGCAGGGTTTTAGCATCTATACCAATATGTAATTTACGCCATTGGCGACGATATTCAGGTCCATGTTTCTTGCGTTTCCATTCGCCCTCACCCAGAAACTTCATGCCTGTAGAGTCTATGAGTAGATGCAGCCCATCGCGTAGCAGGATCAAACCAAATGGCAATATTTCCGCGACTCATGAGTGCTCGGTTATATGCGGGCCAATTGGTTGTACGGTAGATTTTGTGTGTAGGCTTCTTCATTTGAAAATTATATCGCTGAAAAAGCCTTTACAGATAGGTTTGTGCAACAAAGCCCATGAAATACTACACTCTAAGATTTTTACATCTTGAATTTAAAAAAGCCCCTTAGGGCTTTTTAATTTTTAATCAAATTTAAGGCAACTGCTGAATTGGACTCCCACCCAACGCTTGTAACAAGGTCACATAAGCATTGTATTGGCTCTGACGGGTTTGTACCAAAGACAAACGGGCATTACGCGTGGTTTCCTGTGCATCTAACAGATTTTTTAACGCCACTGCGCCGTTACGATAACGAACTTCAGTCAACCGTTCAGACTTTTCCGCCAGTTCGACATTACGTGCCTGTAAAGCAAGCTGCTTATCCAGCTCATTACGTGCCGATAATGCATTTTCCACATCTGCAAAGGCGGCATATAGGGTCTGGCGATACTCTAAAATCGCTTTTTCATATTCCAGTTCGTTGACCTGTAAATCGCGTTTCATGTCATTCCATTGTAAAAATGGCAGACTTAATCCTGCACCCAAGGTCAAGGCCGGATTTTGCAATGCACTGCTTAGTGAGGTAGAGGCGACTACACCGCTAGAGAGCGCACCGGTCAAGCTGATCGATGGATAATAGCTGGCCCGATTGGCATCTTTATTGGCCAGGGCTTTACGCAGGCGTAACTCGGCAGCCTGTAAGTCCGGACGACGCGCCAATAATTCTGCAGGTAAACCGGCACTAATCTCCGGCAGAGCCGTGCGTGGTAAACGCGGCGGTTCCTGAATATTCAGCTGCTGCACCGGCATGTTTAATAAAACCGCCAAGGCTGTCCGGGTTTCTACACGCTGCTGCTCAATCTGGCTTAAGGTTGATTTCTGGTTTTGTACCGACTGTTCTGCCTGGGTTACATCCAGACCCGATACCGCGCCAGCCCGATACTGTACTTGTACCAGTTCATAGGTTTTTTGTGCGGTCGCCAGGTTTTGCTGGACCACCTGATAACGTTCATTTAAATAGCCCAGCTGCCAATACAGCTCTGCTGCTGTACCAATCAAACTCTGTGCTGTGGCCTGTAAATCCTGCTCGGTGGCTAAGGCTTCCCAGCGCGCAGCTTCGGTCTGGTTGGCCAGTTTGCCAAATAAATCCAGTTCATAACTCAAGCGTGGATAGCCCAGAGAAATTCCGGTCGAGGCATTACCATCGCCATCCAGACTAAAACGGTGCCCGGTTGAAATGCTGGCATCTCCAATCCGGATCCCTTGCTGGCTTTGAGACTGTCCCGCCTGTAGACGAGCCTGTTGCAGGTTAATCCCCGCAACTGCCAGATCGCTATTGCGCGTCAAGGTTTGTTCAACCAGGGCATTCAGCTGGGCATCCTTAAACAGCGTCCACCACTGATCGGCCTGAACCTGGGCATGCACCTGCTGGCTAACCGCTTTACTGTTCTGGAAACTGCCTGGAATAGTCACAGCGGGTGCCTGATATGGGGTTTTCACCACCGCCGCACAGCCGACCAGGCTGCTGCTCAATAGCAAGGCGGTTGCAAGTTTACTGAAATTCAATTGCATGAAAGTATCCTTATTCTCGAGACAGGGCATCGACGGGATTTAAACGGGCAGCGTTACGGGCAGGAATAAAGCCAAACACAATCCCGATCAGGCTGGAACAGATAAAGGCTGCCACAATGGAGGTGGTCGAGTAAGCCATTTGGAAAGTCCCGCCGGCGAACTGGGTAATCAGTTGTCCAATCCCTAAAGATAAGAGCACCCCGAGAATACCACCTAAAATACAGACCAGTACGGCTTCAATCAGGAACTGCTGCAAGATGTCACTTTGTCGGGCACCCACCGCCATACGAACGCCGATTTCCTGCGTCCGCTCTGTAACCGATACCAGCATGATGTTCATCACCCCGATACCACCCACCACCAGAGAAATCACGGCAATGGCTGAAATCAGCAGGGTCATCGTCGCAGTGGTCTGCTGGATGGTTTCCCGAATACTGTCGGCATTCTGGGTAAAGACATCCTGCGCACCGTGGCGTTGGACCAGCAGGCTTAAAATTGCATTTTCTGCGGTGGCACTTGGATATTCATCTTTAATCCGGACAATGATGCTGCGCACATGCGATTGCCCCAGCATCCGGCTTAAAACGGTGGAGTAGGGCAGATAGACATTCAGGCTATCCGCATTACCGCCCATGCCTTGCTGGGCATCGACCACCCCAATGATCCGACTGGGTACGCTCCCCAGTAAAATCACCTGACCTACCGGGTTAGAGCCGTCACTAAAGAAAGTCTTTTGGGTGTTGGTATCAATCACCACGTCTTGGGCTTGAGTGCGGACACTGCTCCGGTCAAAAGGTTGACCGCTGTTAAAATCCAGACCGCGTACATAGAAGAAGTCTTCACTCACACCATTCACGGTGGTCGAGGCTTCAATTTCCTTAAAGCGTCCGGTCACGCTGGTATTCACCGACGGGCTGACCCCATCGACATAGGGCTGTTCCGCCAGCGCATCGGCATCTGCGGGAATCAGGGTTCTGACCTGAGAGGAACGTGAATTGTCCCCGAAGCCCCGGCCCTGATACACGGTGATGGTATTGGTACCCAGACTGCTGATGTTTTCCAGAATCTGTTTTTGTGAACCATTGCCGAGTGCGACCACCGAAACCACCGAGGCAATCCCGATAATAATCCCGAGCATGGTCAGGAAGGTCCGCATCCGGTGTGCATTCATGGCCAGTAAGGCCATACGAAAGGCTTCCCCTAGGCGGTCCACCGCAGAACGCCAGGACGAAATTTTCTTTTGTGTATTGCGTTGCAGTTGCTGTTTTTCTAGGGGCGCGCCTTCGGTTTCCGGCGTATTCGGCTGATCGGAAATAATATTCCCATCACTGATTTCAATAATCCGGCTGGCGCTTTTGGCGACATTGTGGTCATGGGTGACCAGAATAATGGTATGACCTTGGGCATTCAGCTCGCGCAGAATCCGCATCACCTCGATGCCGCTATTTTTATCCAGCGCACCGGTTGGTTCATCGGCCAGAATCACATCGCCGCCATTCATCAGTGCACGGGCAATCGAAACACGCTGTTGCTGACCACCGGAAAGCTGGCTCGGACGGTTCTGGGTTTTCTCGCCCAGACCCAAATCGGTCAGCAGTTTTTCTGCACGTTGATGACGTTCATCGGTATCGGCACCAGCATAGATCGCGGGAACTTCAACGTTACCAGCAGCATTCAAATCACCGAGTAAGTGATAACGCTGGAAAATAAAACCAAAATATTCACGGCGTAACTGCGCCAGTTCATCGGGTTCCAGTTCACGGGTTTCACGGCCATTGACGCGGTAGCTGCCCGAGGTCGGTTTATCCAGACAGCCTAAAATATTCATCAGAGTCGATTTACCCGAACCGGACTGACCGACAATTGCGACCAGTTCACCGGGGTAAATCGCCAGATCGACACCCTTGAGAATCTGCACCGTTGATTCACCTGCCGGGAATTCACGAGTCAGATTCTTGACCTCGAGTAGAGGTTGCTGTTGTTGACTCATGCTTACATTCTCATTGGGCCGGAAGGACCACCACGGTTACTACGTTTGGCGCCATCGTTTGAAGTATCTGAACCATCGGCAATAATGACCTGATCACCTTCTTTCAAACCTTTGATGATTTCAACGCTAACCCGGTTATTTAAGCCAGTCAGGACCTGTTGCGGTTTGGCGCTGCCATCGGCCTGTAAGACACGTACCATTGCCAGTGCAGCTTTGCCTTGATCAATCAGGGCACGTTCCTGTTCGGTCAGGGTTAAGCGCGCAGGACGGTCATCGGCCGGGCGTTGACCACGAGCTTCAGATGCACCGCGTTCAGCCGGCGCCTGATCTGCACCCGGGGCACGGCTACGCTGTGGACGGTTAGAGGCCTGAATGGCTGCCGCTGGAATCATCAGGACATTTTTCGCTTCATCCAGCACAATTGACACCTGTGCGGTCATGTCAATACGCAACTTGCCATCTTCATTCGGAACATCAAACAGGGCGTTGTAATACACCGCAGAGCTTGAAGTAGAGGAACTGTTACTGGTTTCGGTGTTAATTGAATTCGGTGCCGGTTCAACCTGACGCAAGGTGGCGTAGTGTTTTTTCTCACTGTTGCCCAAGGTGGTGAAGTACACACGCTGGCCTTCTTCCACTTTCATAACGTCGGCTTCAGAAATCTCCGATTTTACGGTCATGGTGTCGAGCTTGGCTAGTTTGACAATGGTCGGCGCACTCTGGTTGGCGTTTACAGTCTGACCTTCTTCCGTAACAATCGCCACGACCGTACCATCCATGGGTGCAACAATACGAGTATAGCCTAAATCTTCACGTGTGGTGGCTAAAGTTAAGCGGGACTGTTCAATCTGGGCATTAATGGCAGCAATATCGGCCTGTGCGGTTTTGTAGCTGGCCAGTGCGGCTTCCAGTTCTGCACGTGAGGTCGCATCCTGGTCATACATGGCCTGTTGTCGGCGATATTCAGCTTCGACTTTGGCAAGATTGGCCTGACGCACCGCCAGTTGAGCCTGTTGGTTTTTAATGCTGGCTTCTGCGGTTTTTAATTCGTTTTCCTGACGTACCGAATCAATCTGGGCAATCAGCTGGCCCTGTTTGACCTGATCGCCGAGTTCAACATACATTTTTCTGACCTGTCCCGACACCTGGGCGCCGACACTGACCATTTTGGTGGCTTCAAGGACACCGGTGGCCAGTACTGAATTTTCAATATCGCCACGGCTGACGGCAGCGGTAATGTACTGTGGCTGTTCCTGTTTAGGTTTTAAAAAGAACCAGGCTGCAGCAATAAGTGCCACAATGGCCAACGCAGCAAGCGCGAGTTTGGTTGGTTTTATTTTAGGCATGATCATCGAAACAGGTAAAAAGAATTAAACGGAATTATAAAAGCGAATTAAGGATAAATCGTGAATATTTTGAAGACATTGCAAATGATAATTATTCTATGCAGGTCTGAATATCCGGTTAAACAGCAAATAAAGGCCGACCACAGAGACTGGCAATGGCTTGCTGCACCAGCTGTTCCGGGTTGTCCTGACTGACGCCTTTAATAGCCGCATCAATATTTAATAACAGCGCTGGCCAGCTTAAAAACGTCTGTGGCGATAAACGGCGTACCGCCTGCTGATAAGTGCTGACCTTGTTTTTCCAGATCCCCAGTTGCAAGGCATTCTGTGGTTGCTCGAACAGTTGCATCAGAAGTCGCATTTCCTTGCTGATACTCCATAAGATCAGGCTCATCGGCTCGCCAGAGGCAGTCAGATACTGAAAAATCTTGATAGATTGAGCCAGATTTCCGGCTAAAAGGGCATCGCTTAAATCATAAGTGGTATAGCGTGACTGGTCTTGCAGGCAGGCATATAAATGCTCAATCTGAATCTGTTCAAGGTCCGGAAATGTATCGCGCACCCGCATCAAGCTATTTTTGGCCGCCAGCAAGTTGTGTTCATGATGCTGTTCCAGCCATTGCCAGGCATCATTGGCCAGTTGAATCCCGAGTTTCTGCGCTTCAACTGCTAAAATCTGCTGACGATCGCGTGGGTAATTTGCCGTTAAGGCGACGCAAACGCCATTGGCCTCCACCGTCTGGAAAAAGCTTGACTTGAGGCTACTGGCATCCTGCTTGGGCATGACCACCAGCAGCAGGTTATTGCTGTCTTGTTGTAAGTAGTTTTTCAGCAGTTTTAAGCTGCTGGCATCGGGCTTGATGTTACCATGCACTTCAACCGCCAGTTGGGTGGAAAATAAAGACAGGCTGTTTAAGGCATTAAAGACATTTTTCCAGTCACTGACGCTGCTAATATCATAGCGCTGACGTTCAATGTCCTGCTTCTGCCAGCTTTGGCGAAAAGCATCAATCAGGTTTTGTTCTAGTAATGGTTCCTGACCATGCAGCACCCAGGCCCCCCGGGCATCATCAATCCGTTTCAGGGCCTGTAAGTAATCCAGTTTCATGGTGCAGCAGTTTGGCTGGTCGATGCGGCAGGTAAGCGGTTTGATGAAATCTGACGCACAATTTGCTGAGCCACGTCATCAATGATCACATCACGCAGGAATTTCTGTTCCTGATCATCGGTGTTCACTGTTGCGACATCATATTGATAGCTTCGGGTGGCGACTACGGTACGCGGTTCAGTTACCGGATTGCCTTGTGCATCTTCAATACGGAAAGTCACATTTAAACGCAGCATGGTTTCGACCAGCTTGCCATTTAATTCCAGACGGCGCGGGCTATAGTCGAGTACCCGCAGCAGATAGGCATCATTGCTATTGCTGAGCTGGACACCGGCGGCACCCAAATAAATCGACAGTTTTTCCTGTAATTCTTCCGCTTGGGCAGGCAGCGCCAGACGCATTTTCGAATAGGCCACCGGGGCGACGGTTGGGTTGGTGCCTTTCAGATGAAAACCACAACCGACCAGGCTAGTAGCTAAACCGCATGTAAGTACAATAGCTGCGACACGTTTGCCCAAATGCATGTGTTGTCCTCTGTGTTGGCCTGAATCAAGCGAAAAATAAAATGAGATTTTGATTGTATGTGCAAAGCCCGTTGACTGGCAACGGGCTTTGTGTTTTTTAAGCCTCCCTTTCTTGCGCTTCGATCTAAAGCGGTGCTTTATCTCTTGCTCAGGGAGGCTTTTCCCCTCTTTTTTAAAGAGGGGGTAGGGGAGATTCTTAAACCACCAAATTCACTAACTTATTCGGCACCACAATTTCTTTCTTGGTTGGGCCAGTCAAGAATTGTTGCACTTCAGGCAATGCTTTTGCTTGTGCCAAAATGTCATCTTTCGATGCATCCACAGACACTTCTAATTTGCCACGAAGCTTACCGTTCACCTGAACCACGATGGTTTGGGTATTACGGGTTAACGCAGATTCATCAACGATTGGGAATTGAGCAGAGGTTAACTCAATGCCAAACTGCGCCAATAAAGTCTGGCTTAAGTGTGGGGCAAATGGTGCAAGTAAAGTTAACAGCGTGGTGATGGATTCACGTGCAACCGCCACGTCATTGTCATCTTTCACTTCAAACTTGTTGTTTGCGTTTAGAAGTTCCATCATCGCTGCAATAGCAGTGTTAAAGGCATGACGACGTTCGATGTCATCACCCACTTTTTGGATGGTTTCATGGGTTTTACGACGTAAGTCTTGCGCTGCTGTAGAAAGCGCAGCTTTGTCGATGTTTGATGCATTGTTGCCTTGTTCAAGGAAACCAGTTGCCAAACGCCATACACGTTTCAGGAAGCGGTTTGCACCTTCAACACCAGCATCAGACCATTCAAGAGATTGATCAGGAGGGGCTGCAAACATCATGAATACACGAGCCGTATCTGCGCCGTATTGGTCAATAATCGCTTGCGGGTCGATCCCGTTATTTTTCGATTTCGACATTTTTTCTTGGCCGCCAACAATGACGTCTTGACCATCACCTTTGTATTTCGCAGACGTGATACGACCTTTTTCGTCTTTTTCAAGTTCGATGTCGGCAGGGTTGAACCAAGTTTTCTTACCTGATTCAGACTCGCGGTAATAAGTATCGGCAAGTACCATACCTTGTGTTAACAAGTTGGTGAATGGTTCGTTGCCTTGTACCACGCCTTCGTCACGCATCAATTTGTGGAAGAAACGTGCATATAACAAGTGCAGAATCGCGTGTTCCACACCACCGATGTATTGGTTCACAGGCAACCAGGTTTGACCCGCTTCAGGTTTCACCATGCCATCTGTAAAGTCTGGAGAAGCATAACGTGCATAGTACCAAGAAGATTCTACGAAGGTATCCAATGTATCTGTTTCACGACGTGCGTCGCCACCACAGCATGGACATTTGGTTTCGTAGAACTCAGGCATTTTATTGAGTGGGTTACCTGAACCATCAGGCACAACATTAGTCGGAAGTACAACCGGAAGTTGATCTTCAGGCACTGGCACTTGACCACACGTGTCACAGTTGATCATTGGAATTGGACAACCCCAATAACGCTGACGAGATACACCCCAGTCGCGTAAACGGAATTGAACTTTGACATTGGCAAGACCTTGTGGTTCAAGTTTTGCCAAGAATGCATCAAATGCACCCTGGAAGTCTAAACCGTCAAATTCACCTGAATTGACCAATTTACCTTCTTTAGAGCCGTACCATTCTTGCCACTGAGTTGCGTCAAATTCCGCATCATCTGCGCCTTTGGCATCAATCACTTGTTTGATGGTGAGGCCATATTTATTGGCAAATTCGAAGTCACGTTCATCGTGTGAAGGCACTGCCATCACCGCACCTGAACCGTATGACATCAGCACATAGTTCGCGATCCAAACCGGAACTTCTTCACCTGTCACAGGGTGTTTTACAGAAAGACCTGTTGCCATGCCTTTCTTCTCAGCAGTCGCAAGATCAGCTTCTGCAACTGAACCCATACGGCATTCTTCGATAAATGCAGCAAGTTCAGGGTTGTTTTCAGCTGCTTTAAGCGCCATTGGGTGCTCTGCTGCAACTGCAACATAAGTCACGCCCATTAAGGTGTCAGCACGCGTTGTGAAGACTGTTAAACCATCTGCATACACGTCAGGATTTGCTGAAGGGAAGGTAATTTCCATACCCTGTGAGCGACCAATCCAGTTACGTTGCATGGTTAATACTTGTTGTGGCCAACCATCTTTCAGCGTGTCTAGGTCGTCCAGTAATTCTTGCGCATAGTCAGTAATGCGGAAGTAGTACATTGGAATATCACGTTTTTCAACCAATGCACCTGAACGCCAGCCACGACCATTTTCAACCTGTTCGTTGGCAAGTACGGTTTGATCCACTGGATCCCAGTTCACCGTTGAAAGTTTACGGTAGATCAGACCTTTTTTATAAAGCTGAACAAATAACCATTGTTCCCAGCGATAGTATTCTGGTGTACAGGTTGCAAATTCACGATCCCAGTCAATCGATAGACCAAGTTTTTTCAACTGATTACGCATGTAATCAATGTTTTCAAAAGTCCATTTTGCTGGTGCAACCTGGTGTGCAATGGCTGCGTTTTCAGCAGGCAGACCGAAGGCATCCCAACCCATTGGTTGCAGTACGGTTTCGCCTTTTAAGCGGTGGAAACGGCTGATCACGTCACCAATCGTATAGTTACGCACATGACCCATATGCAGTTTGCCACTTGGGTAAGGGAACATCGAGAGGATATAACGACGTGGACCTTCTACAGTGTCGGCAACTTTAAAGGCTTTGCGAGTTTCCCAGTCGCTTTGGACTTGAGGTTCAATCGCACTGGCTTGATATTCAGGGTCAATATGAGTAGTCATAAACGGATTAATGAATTACGGTTAAAAGTTTGTTGCACAGCATAGCGCAAAATGCAGCGAAAAGTGAATTTTGCGCGGCGGTTTCTGCTGGAAAAATTTAACTGATCAGGCCAGAGCAAGCAGAAACTTAAAAAACTTGCGGATTGGCACGTTCCTGTTGGGCTTGCTGCAGGGCAGCATTGGCTTCACGTTGCTGTGAATCCATCTCGGGAGCGGTTGCTGGCGTGTTCGCTGTCTGTGCTGTGGTTGGACTGTGCGTATTATTCGCTGCCGCCGTTTGCGCTGAAGTCGTTGGGGCAGAGTTGCGCCAGCCGTAAGTATCGACTTTGCCGTGTTTCTTGGCATTTTTCGGTGGCGGGGTGGTGGTGTAATGGGTTGAACCATTGGCATCGACCCATTTGTAGTACTGTTTGGCCATCACATTGGCGCTGGCCAGTGCGACTACTGAACATAATCCCCAAGTTAAAATAGAGCGATTCATCTTGTTATCCTCATGCTGTATTCAGCTGATCAATCTGCGCGTTTATCTTAGCAATAATTGGCGCCAAAGTTGATTAATTTTTAGGCTGGAAGATGAAAAATAACAGCATGAATCTGCGCCTGAATATCCTCGGCTGTTGTATCTGAAATAACCATTTTACTGCTGCAGAATGATCCATTTTGATGGGTGAATTATAAATAAACGATTTTTTATTTAATAAAATTCATTCATTTTTTTTATGTATTTTATATTTAAAATTTATGTGAAATAAAGGCAAACACATGAAATATCATGTTTTATAACGGAAATTTAAATTTTTCTATGTAATGCTTGAAAACTAGATATGTTTAAAAAACAGGCACACAGCCAAGTTTAGGAAAAAAGCCAATTTTTAAACTTGACTTTAGGGGACGAAACTACAAAAATGCTGTCTTTAGTTTTATATGCCTTAGATCGATCACCCTTCGAATAAGTGTCATGTCATGCAATGGGCAACTTCTCTAGCCGAGAAGCTGAACAAAGCTGTGAAACGTGTTTATCCCAACATGTTTTTAGATCTCATATTGCTCAATCAGCAATCAGATCACAAATTTTTCCTATTGCGATGAAAACTATGAAATATGTGTGCTATAACAGTGCAACAATGAATTAATGAAACGCTGCAAATGCCTCCCATTTCGCAGTGATTAAGATTAGGGTGAATCACGTTGGAACTTTTATCTGGTGGTGAAATGCTCGTTCGTGCATTAGCGGACGAAGGCGTTGAACATGTATTTGGATACCCAGGCGGCGCCGTTTTACACATTTACGACGCGTTCTTTCAACAAGACAAAATCAATCATTACCTTGTGCGCCATGAACAGGCAGCAGGCCATATGGCTGATGCTTACTCGCGCGTAACCGGTAAGACCGGTGTGGTGCTGGTGACTTCAGGTCCAGGTGCAACCAACACCGTTACTCCAATTGCAACAGCCTATATGGACTCCATTCCAATGGTGATTCTGTCAGGTCAGGTTGCTTCTCATTTAATTGGTGAAGATGCGTTCCAGGAAACCGATATGGTGGGGATTTCCCGACCAATCGTAAAACACAGTTTCCAGGTGCGTCATGCCAGCGAAATTCCATCAATTATTAAAAAAGCATTCTATATCGCGTCATCTGGCCGTCCTGGTCCGGTTGTGGTTGATATTCCAAAAGATGCGACCAATCCGGCAGAAAAATTTGCCTACGAATATCCTGAAAAAGTGAAGATGCGTTCGTATCAACCACCACATCGTGGTCACTCAGGTCAAATCCGTAAAGCGATTGATGAACTGATTCATGCCAAACGTCCAGTGATTTATTCAGGCGGTGGTGTGGTGCAGGGCAATGCCGCAGCACAGTTAACTGAGCTGGCGCATATTCTGGGTTATCCTGTGACCAATACCTTAATGGGCTTGGGCGCATTCCCGGGTGATGATCCGCAATTCATCGGCATGCTCGGTATGCACGGTACCTATGAAGCCAACATGGCCATGCACAATGCAGACGTGATTCTGTGTGTCGGCGCGCGTTTCGATGACCGTGTCACCAACAATCCGGCAAAATTCTGTCCGAATGCTAAAGTCATTCATATTGATATTGACCCGGCAACAATTTCTAAAACCATCATGGCGCACATTCCAATTGTGGGCGCAGTTGAACCTGTACTCCAGGAGATGCTGGTACAGCTGAAACAGATGAATGTGTCGAAGCCAAATCCTGAAGCGATTGCAGCATGGTGGGAGCAGATCAATGAATGGCGTAAAGTTCATGGTCTGAAATATGAAAAGCCAACTGATGGCACCATGAAGCCACAACAGGTGGTTGAAGCTTTAGATAAAGTGACCAATGGTGAGGCCATTATTACTTCTGACGTTGGTCAGCATCAGATGTTTGGTGCGCTTTACTACAAATATAAGCGTCCACGTCAATGGATCAACTCGGGTGGCTTGGGCACCATGGGTGTAGGCTTACCTTATGCAATGGCTGCGAAACTGGCGTATCCAGACCAGCAGGTGGTGTGTATTACTGGTGAAGCATCCATCCAGATGTGTATTCAGGAACTGTCGACCTGTAAGCAATACGGTTTGAACGTGAAAATTCTGTGCCTGAACAACCGTGCCTTGGGTATGGTAAAACAGTGGCAAGATATGAACTATGAAGGTCGTCACTCAAGCTCATATGTAGAGTCTTTACCTGACTTTGCCAAGCTGATGGAAGCGTATGGTCACGTGGGAATCCAGATTGACCATGCCGATGAGCTTGAATCGAAGCTGGCTGAAGCCATGGCCATCAATGATAAATGTGTATTTATTAACGTGATGGTTGACCGTACTGAACACGTTTATCCGATGCAGATTGCCGGTCAGTCCATGAAAGATATGTGGTTAGGAAAAGGGGAGCGTACAGAATGAGACACATTATTTCCGTTCTCGTTGAAAACGAAGCTGGTGCGCTTTCTCGTTTAGTGGGCTTGTTCTCTCAACGTGGTTATAACATTGAGACGCTGAACGTAGCACCGACTGAAGACCCGACTTTGTCACGTTTGACACTCACTACTTATGGTGATGACCACAAAATTGAGCAGATTACCAAGCAGCTGAACAAGCTGGTTGAAGTGGTCAAAGTGGTAGATTTGTCTGAAGGTGCGCATATTGAGCGTGAACTGATGCTGATTAAAGTCAAGGCACTGGGTTCAGCACGTGATGAAATCAAGCGTACTGCCGATATTTTCCGTGGTCAGGTGGTCGATGTGACACCAACGACCTATACCATTCAAATTGCCGGTACCACAGAAAAGCTCGATGGCTTTATTGATGCGTTGGCTGAGAACACCATTCTGGAAGTGGTGCGTTCAGGCGTATCGGGTATCGCACGTGGCGAAAAAGTTTTAACTATTTAATTTAACAACGAATTCACCTCTCTCGGCTGGGAGAGGCGCTAGCAAGCTGAATAATGAAATTGCCCTAGCGGACAGGAATCAAAAGCATTTAAGCGGAGACAGCAATGCAAATTTTTTACGATAAAGACTGCGACTTATCTATCATCCAATCTAAGAAAGTAGCGATCATTGGTTACGGTTCACAAGGTCACGCGCATGCGCTTAACCTTAAAGATTCTGGCGTTGACGTAACTGTTGGTTTACGTGCTGGTTCAGCTTCTTGGAAAAAAGCTGAAAATTCAGGTCTTAAAGTTGCTGAAGTTCCTGCTGCAGTTGCACAAGCTGACGTGGTGATGATCTTGACTCCAGACGAGTTCCAAGCGCAACTTTATCGTGACGTGATTGAGCCAAACATCAAGCAAGGCGCGACTTTAGCATTTGCTCACGGTTTCTCTGTTCTTTATAACCAAGTTGTTCCACGTGCTGACTTAGACGTAATCATGGTTGCACCTAAAGCACCTGGTCACACTGTACGTTCTGAATACCAACGTGGTTCAGGTGTTCCTGATCTTATCGCGATTCACCAAGATGCTTCTGGTAATGCACGTAACCTTGCACTTTCTTACGCTTCAGGCGTAGGTGGCGGCCGTACAGGTATCATCGAAACTTCTTTCCGTGAAGAAACTGAAACTGACCTGTTCGGTGAGCAAGCGGTTCTTTGTGGTGGTGCAGTTGAACTGGTTAAAATGGGCTTCGAAACTCTGGTTGAAGCGGGTTATGCGCCTGAAATGGCTTACTTCGAATGTCTACACGAACTTAAATTGATCGTTGACTTAATGTTCGAAGGCGGTATCGCGGACATGAACTACTCTGTATCAAACAACGCTGAATACGGCGAATACGTAACAGGTACTGAAGTCATCAACGAACAGTCTCGTGAAGCAATGCGTAATGCGCTTAAACGTATTCAATCTGGTGAATACGCGAAGATGTTCATCCAGGAAGGTGCGTTGAACTACCCATCTATGACGGCTCGCCGTCGTCAAAATGCTGCTCACGGTATCGAAGTGACTGGTGCTAAATTGCGTGCGATGATGCCTTGGATTCAAGCAAACAAAATCGTTGATAAAGAAAAGAACTAAGTTCTAATTTCTGAGCCAAAAAGCCCTTGTGTTTCACAGGGGCTTTTTTATGTCATTTAAAAATAGAGCTTACTGAGTTAAGTTAACTTCCGTGCCTTAAAGAAAAGAAAGCAGTGCTTTTCTTTCCTTGCACTTCACTCAGAACAGTGTTCTGAGCTTGCTCATACCTTGGATTCAAGCAAACAAAATCGTAGACAAAGAAAAGAACTAATTTCTCGAATCACTTGATTTGAACGCGAAGACCCACTCACTAGAGTGGGTTTTTTTACATTTAATATTGTGTGCCTTGCTTCATTCAAAGGAGTGCTTTTCTTCCTTGTACTTCATACAAAACACTGTTTTTCTACTTCTTGCGCTTCACTCAAGGCGCTGCATTGACGTCGCTGCCAGATCATCGGCATGAAAAAGAACTACTGTACTGAGTGAGATAATTAATCGCATAGGGGTACTAAATTGGCTGAAAAATACTTTTATTTAGAAGAATTATTTTTTACTCAGATTAAAAGTCGAGTGAAAAATGAATAAATGCGAAAAAAGTAAAAAATGAATCAGGAATAAAACAGATTGGGCTGCTTTGGTTTTTTCTGATGTGCTTTATGTATTTTATTATTTCTTCCTGACAGTTTATTGAATAAGGCTATCCCTATTACTAAGTATTTTATATTTAAAATAACAATCAAATAATCTGTTTAAATTGTCAGGCTTCTTAATAATATGTGAAATTTCAACTAATTTTTGGTGGAAAATTCCAATATTTCGAGGAAAACTAAAAAAAAATGTAATAAATGTAAAGGAATGTTTATTGAGGGTATTTAATATTTTTTATAAAAAACATCTATTTGTTTTTATCTTAAAAAACTGGTTAGAAAAAAATTCCCTAAAAATAGTGACCCAAGTAGCAAGGAGAATTTGGGTCACCAAAAAAAGAGAATTAGCCCAAAAACAGTCGATTAGGCAAGAAAAATAATTTTAAAAAATAAATACTTAGCCTTGTGTGAAAAATCCCGTATAGATGGTTTTTTCTGTGGAATACCTACAATAAAAGAACTTGCTCAGGATCGGGTTTTAATCAGTCTAAAGACATTCTGGTTTGGGTGAGTGATTAGAAAAATGGTTCTTATATTAAAGTTATGGAGAAACACGACATGTCTACATTAATTAAAACAGCTATGGCGGTATTATTTGCAGGTACTTGCTCATCAGCAATTTATGCAACAGAAGCTGAAACAGCTGGTAAACCAGGTGGTAAACATAACTGGAATAACTGTACAACTTTAGGTTGTGAAAAAGATATTCCAATTAAACTAGAAGTTCCAAAAAAATGTGAAATTAAAGGCGGATCAGCAATTGAGTTGAGCAAAGCCGGTGGTACCAAAACATCTAACTATACAGTAAGAAGTAATACTCACTATGTATTAAATATTACAACTGCAAACAATGGTACCAATGCAAGTACATATGTTAAGCATGAAGATGATGGCACAGTACGTATTCCAACTACAATCACAACAACAAAAACAGGTGGTGGTGCGATTGCTTGGGGTAGCAGTAACCATGCTGGTCTAGCAGATGATGTCTATACTGTTTCGGTTACTAACTCGGCAGTAGCTCCATTCCAGCGTGCAGGTACATATTCAGACACTTATAAAATCAAAGTGTTCTACTAATTTAGTGTTTCGCCTAACTTGGTCTTCGGACCAAGTTAGGCTTTTTCGTTATAAAAGCTGGGGAATAATATGAAAAAAATAATAGCCTTTTTAGTTTCATCGCTGTGTTATGCATCTGCAAGTTATGCAGGTGTTTCTATTGACCCGGTTCAGATGTATATCAACAGTCAGGCTAAACAAAGAACCACAACGCTTACTTTAGAATCTACAGATGAAACTGAAGCAAAAATTTTTGAAATTAAAGCCTTTAAATGGACGCAACAAGGCAATGGTGAGAATGTTTTAGTACCAGATGACACCCTTATTTTAAATCCCAAAAACTTTATTCTGCAGCCGAATGGCAAACAGACTATCCGTGTTGGTTTTAATCGTCCTTTAGAGTCGGTACTCACCGGTAATCAGGAGGGTGCATGGCGCATTCTGGTGGAAGAAATTCCACAGGCCGTGAAAGAAACCTCAGTTAACTTTCTGCTCAGCTTTAACCTGCCTTTATTTGTCGGTAAGCAGGAAGATACGAACGTTAAATTTAATATTGAGAATAACCGGCTGGTTGCACAAAATCAGGCCAATTCGCATGTTCAGATTAATAATTTGAAGATTGTTGATGCTAATAAGAAGGAAGTGTTTAAGGCCGATACTATGGCTTACTTATTGGCCAAAATGAATTACAGCTATGAGTTAAATGGAACCAAGATTGCAGATCCAAAAAAGTATACTGTCCAATTTTTTACGGATAAGAACGATAACATGGTGGAGCTTAAATTCTCGGACTAGCGGTATAGGGGGAATTTGCGATGAATATAAAAAATCGGTGGTTTATTGTTGTTCATATTTTATTTAGCTTCGCAGCGAATGCGAATGAAAATCCGGTAGAAGAAAGTCTTGCCAATCTGTGGATTAATGAACTTGATCATCATACTGATATTATTTTAATCACAGAAGGGCAGCATTATTATATGGGTTGTGATGTGCTGTCCGAACGGCAAATTCAAGTGCAGAAGTTAAAGAAACATCAGCAGCGTGCGGATTTCTGTCTGGTCAGTGAAGGCGATATTCAAGCGGTTTTTGATAGTTCATCGCAGTCCATTAAATTAACCATCCCCACTCACTATTTTCAATCCGATTTAAACGTTTTTAACCAGAAAGTGATTCCTGAAAAAGCCAGTTTTGGTGGCTTTATGAATTATGACTGGGTCTATGCCAACAGCGATTCAAATGAAGCTTATAGTGGTCTGGCCGAGTTGGGGATCTTTAAAGATTACTGGATTCTCAAGAATTCGGTGCTGTATCAGAATACCTCTGTCGAGGAGCAGGTGGTACGTTTAAATAGCAGTTTTGATCTGGAATTTCCGGAAAGCATGACCCGTCTAACCCTGGGCGACACCACAACAACCTATAACCCGTTAATTAACTCTTTGCGTTTTGCCGGTTTAAACTGGGGAACCAACTACACCGAGCGACCAAGTTTTGTCTATTGGAATATTCCAACCTTACAGGGTAGCGCGCGTATTCCATCTACTGTTGAGCTGTTTATTAACGGGGTGAGTATTTATAGCCAGAAAGTCAGCCCGGGTGATTACATGCTGGAAACAGGGGCGCAAATTCAGCAGGCGGGTGATGCACAAATTGTAGTTGAAGATGTTTTAGGTAATCGCAGTGTGCAAACTTTTCCAGTGCTGGTCACTAACCGTTTATTACGTGATGGCCTGAATGAATATAATATTGCCTTAGGTAAGCTGCGTTATAACTACAATCTGGACAGTAGCGATTATCGGGATTTCTTTGTTAATGGCTTTTACCGCAGGGGGCTGTCTAACGCAACCACCTTGGGAACCAACCTGTCCTATAGTGAAGATATTCAGAATGCAGGGGTTATGTGGACTCAGGCCATCAGTAATATTTTAATTGTAGACAGTGTGGTCATGGCCTCGCATGATGACCGGAATCAGATGAACTATTCCTATGGTTTATCCGCCAGCAAAGATTTCGGGAATTTTTCACTGGGTGCCAGTTCCAAGTATACCGAACGGGATTTTAAGTTTTTAGGCGATGATCTGGACAATGTTTCGAATTATCCAAAATTTGAAAATCTGGTGTATTTAGGGCTGACCAATGTGCCTTATGTGCACAATATTAATCTGAACTATGCTGAACAGAAATACTATGATCATCCTGAATTTGAACAGCAGAACCAGCGGGTGATCAATGTCGGATTTAACCGGAATTTTGGACGCCGATTTGCTGTCGGGCTCAGTTATTTCAATGCTTTTGGCGATCGTAAAGATTCTGGCGGGATATTATCTCTTAGTTATAATTTTGATAATGATAAATCCGTCTATTTTAGTCAGTCTGCAGACCAGAACACCAACCTGCAGCTAGTGAAAAGTGACTCGAGTCAGGTCGGCTTTGACTATGCTGTCGGTGTGAATCATCGCAATGATGACACACTTTATAATGTAAATGGCCTGCTGAAAACCAAGGTAGGTGATCTAGATTTTTACCATGTTCAGGGCAAGGAAACGCGTGACTCGCAACTGGCTTATCGTGGTGCTGTTGTCTGGCTGGGTAATCAGTTAAGTTTTACCAAAATTGTTGAACATGCTTTTGGTTTGGTCAAAGTCGGGGATTATCAAGATATTGATATTCTACGCTCACTGGTTTATGTCGATAAAACCAACAAAGACGGCTATGCCTTTGTGCATGACATTATTCCTTATGTGAAATACGACATCGCCTTTGATGAAAACCAGTTACCTATCGAAGATAAAATTCTTTATTCAAGTAAACAAATTACCGCGTTAAACCAGCGCGGCTACAAAATCAATTTCCCGGTTTTCCATGCTAAACAGGTTCGTATCCGGCCGGTAGATGTCCAAAATCGCAGTTTTGTACCGGGATCAGAGCTGCATATTAACAATGAAGGTGGCGAGGTTTATCCGATTGGTTCGGATGGAACGGTCACTTTATATGGCTTGATTCCAGGGAATTATAGTGTCCGGATTAAAACCCGAGAGGCGCAAACCTGTAGTGCTGTATTACAGGTTTCAGCTCAGGCACAAGATATAACTGTACCAGTTGAACTTGTGTGTAAATAAAAGGAGTAGGGGTAATGAAAGCGAGTGTACTGTTTTTAGTCTGTTGTATCAGCAGCAGTCTGTCTCTGGCACATGCGAGACAATGCCAAATCGAGCGTTTAACGGCAACCCAATTAAATTTGAATGCCTCTTATTTAAGTCAGGCTGCGACTTCCTTTTCGGTGAATTGTGATAGTCGTTATGCCATTAAGTTTAATAGCCGAAATCTGGTGAATAGTACAGGCAGCAGTTATCTGGTGAATGAGAAGAATTATAAGCTCAGAACCCAGATGAATATTAGTGGTGCCAGCTCTTCACGCTGGAATGTTCCGCTTAGTCAGGCTCCCACTGGTCAAGATAAATTTGTGGTGTTGGTACAATTAATGGAACGTCCAACGGCAAGAACACCTGCCGGTGTATACCGGGACAGTCTATATATTAATTTGATGTTTTAATTATGCTTTAAATATTGGAAATATCGAATATTTTTCCAAGGCTCTAACCAGGCGGGTGCAATACCACGAGTTTGATACAAGTATGAAATTAATTTCATGAATTTATCATAAAACTGCAAACTGTAAGGATTATGCTGGGCAGACAACAACAACAGAGGAATACGCGGATGTCAGCGTCTTCACGCACACTGGTATTAAAGTCGCCTAATATTCCTGAGAATTTTAAATTTTATTTTAAACAGGAAAAACAAAAAAACGCGATTAATGAAGTCATTGAAATTGAAGAGCTGGTGCGACCTCGTTTAAGAATTGCGTTAGTGACAGAAACCTGGCCGCCAGAAATTAATGGTGTAGCCAATTCATTATTACAACTGTGCAAAGGATTGCAAAAACTGGGACATAAAATTCTACTGATTCGTCCTGAACAAAAACAACCTTGTACCGATTTTAGTCCCAACAAAGAATGTCTGGTCAAGGCGCAGTCTATTCCGAAATATGGTCATCTGCAGTTTGGCTGGCCACAGCTTTATAAACTCTCCACTGCCATGGATGAGTTTGAGCCAGATATCGTGCATGTGGTGACCGAAGGGCCGCTGGGTCTGGCTGCGTTACAGGTGGCAAAATCCAAGCAGATTCCGGTGTCTAGCGGCTTCCACTCTGCCTTTCAGGACTTTAGCCGCTTTTTTGACCTGGCTTTTCTGGTTAAACCGATCCAGCGTTATCTGTGCTGGTTCCATAACAATACGCAACTGACCTGTGTACCCAGTACCGATACCGAGCAGTCTTTACGCCAGTTTGGTGTGGAAGGCCCACTGGTGGTCGTTGGTCGTGGGGTCGACGTCGACAGGTTCTCACCGCAACATCGTTCAGAAGCCTTACGTTTACGTTGGGGCGCCGATGAACAGACCCGGGTGCTGATTTATGTGGGCCGGGTGTCGCCAGAAAAAGAAGTGAATGTGGTGATTGATGCCTATCGGGCCATGCAGTCCATTGCCAAATATCCAACCAAGCTGGTGGTAGTAGGCGATGGTCCGGACCTGAAACGTCTGGAAGGGCTGAACACCGATGGCGAAGTCATTTTTATGGGCAGCTTAAGCGGACAAAAACTGGCTGAAGCTTATGCTAGTGCCGATGTGTTTGTCTTTGCCAGTCAGGTAGAAACCTTTGGTAATGTGGTGCTTGAAGCCATGGCCAGCGGCTTGCCAGTCGTGGCGTATGACTATGCTTGTGCCAATTTGCATGTCAAGCAAGATGAAACCGGCTGGCTTAGTCCACTGGGTGATGTCGCCGGAATTATGCGTTCGATTTATCAGTTACCAAGCGCAAAAGTATTAAGACAGATGGGTAAAAAAGCCCGTGAATCTACCCAGCATATCGGCTGGCAATATCCGATCCAACAATTTGAACAGGCACTTTATCGGGTGGTGCAGGAGTCGCATATGACGACCTAGATTTTAAGCTCAAGCTTAAAGGAGAGCATAGAATGAAACTTAAAAATGCAAAAATAAGAATACTTGATCTCGACTTGAAAGGCTGTTTGTATCTCAATCATTTTTCCCACTCCGAACGGGTGGCTTATTTCTTTAAAGTGGTGAGCCGCTTAGGCGACGGTTTATTCTGGTATGTCATGTTGGCCACAGTCTGGTTATGGCAGGGTCTGCTGTATGGATTACAGATTATCTACTTGCTGTTAGGTGGATCGGTCGGTACGGGCATCTATAAACTGCTTAAAAGCAAAACGGTGCGTCCCCGTCCTTATCAGGTACATCAGGTGATCCGCCTGGGCGAGCGTCCGCTTGATCACTTTAGTTTTCCTTCCGGTCACACTTTGCATGCGGTCATGATTACCACAGTGCTGGGCTATATTCAGCCGCTACTGCTGGTGTTGATGTTACCTTTTACCATTCTGGTGGCGCTATCACGTATGGTGCTGGGGCTGCATTATCCAAGTGATGTGGCGGTCGGTGCACTAATTGGCGGTCTGGTGGCCAGCTGCATTATTTCGGCTGCGCCGTATCTGGAAATTGCGCTATAGCCCATTCACCGGCGGTACGGCCTGTCAAAGCTGGTACAGCATTTGCAAAATTTGCTAAAGTAGTGCATCACACTAAACTGCCTTAGGAATAGACATGGGTTTACGTTGGACAGATAGCATCGATATCGCTATTGAATTGTATGAAGCACATCCAGATGTCGATCCGCAATGGATCCGTTTTACTGACCTGCATGCCTGGGTTTGTGCACTTCCAGATTTTGAAGATGATCCGACCAAGTCAACCGAAGGTCTGTTAGAAGCCATTCAAATGGCATGGATTGACGAAGCACGTTAACAGCGACCTCAAAAAACCGATTTTTTTACAGATTAAACGCAGAAAAAAGCCCATTTTTCGGTATAATGCGGCAAAATTTCTGTCAACTTTGACTTTAAGGAGCCAATCATGGCTATCGAACGTACATTATCTATCGTTAAACCAGACGCAGTTGCTAAAAACGTAATCGGCGAAATCTTCGCACGTTTTGAAAAAGCGGGTCTTAAAATCGTTGCAACTAAAATGAAACACTTGACTCAAGCTGAAGCTGAAGGCTTCTACGCTGAGCACAAAGAACGTGGTTTCTTCGCTGACTTAGTTGCGTTCATGACTTCTGGTCCAGTGGTTGTTTCAGTTCTTGAAGGTGAAAACGCAGTTCTTGCTCACCGTGAAATCCTGGGCGCAACTAACCCTAAAGAAGCGGCTCCTGGCACTATCCGTGCAGACTTCGCTGTAAGCATCGACGAAAACGCTGCTCACGGTTCTGACTCTGTAGCATCTGCTGACCGCGAAATTAACTACTTCTTCGCTCAAACTGAGATTGCTCCACGTACTCGTTAATACGCAGTATTCAAACCAGATAAGTGTTATTATACTTATCTGGTTTTTTTATTCTCTGAATAATCCTTTGCTCACATATTGAGCTTCTCCTTTCATCTTTAGACATGGTTTAGGTAACACACATGAGTACTGAAGCAGTCGCTGTATCAGCCGTTTCTGATGCACAGCAACACACTCCATCCGCTCCTGCACAGGAAAAAACTGTGGAGAAAGTGAACTTACTTGGCATGTCACGTCCGCAAATGGAAAAATTCTTCGAAGATATGGGTGAGAAGAAATTCCGTGCCGGGCAGGTGATGAAATGGATTCACCAGTATTTCGTGACTGATTTTTCTGAGATGACCAATATCTCAGGCAAGCTGCGTGAAAAGCTGGAAAAGATTTGTAAAATTAAAGCGCCAGAAGTGGTGCATAAAAACTTCTCCAAAGACGGTACCCGTAAATGGGTATTCCGTGTGGGTGATGGGGAAGGCTCACTGGTTGAAACCGTACTGATTCCAGCAGAAGATAAAACTGGTTCACGTAAGACCCTGTGTATTTCTTCACAGGTGGGCTGTGCACTGGATTGCTCATTTTGCTCAACTGGTAAACAGGGCTTCCAACGTGACCTAACCCAAGCGGAAATTATTGGTCAGTTGTGGATGGCAAACTATTCCTATATGGAAGATGTGCCTATCGCGGATCGTGAGCGTTCGGTGACGAACGTGGTGATGATGGGCATGGGCGAGCCGCTGCTGAACTATGATGCGGTCTTAAACTCGATGCGTATTATGCTGGATGACTTCGCCTATGGCATGTCAAAACGCCGTGTAACGCTGTCGACCTCGGGTGTAGTGCCAAAAATTGACCAGCTGGCTGAAGATATTGATGTCGCGCTGGCGATTTCTTTACACGCCACCAACGATGAACTGCGCAATGAGCTGGTGCCAATCAACAAGAAATATCCACTGGAACAGCTGATTGCAGCCTGCCAGCGTTATATCAAAAAAGATGGCAACGAAAGTGCGCGTAAGCACGTGACCATTGAATATGTCATGCTCGATGGCGTGAATGACAGCATTGAACATGCCAAAGAGATGATCAAGCTGCTCAAAGACCTGCCAAGCAAAATCAATTTAATTCCGTTTAACCCGTTCCCGCATGCGCCATATGGCCGTTCAAGCCGGAACCGGATTATTTCTTTCCAAAAAACTTTGTCTGATGCCGGATTTGTGTGTACGATTCGTCAGACACGCGGTGATGATATTGATGCAGCGTGTGGCCAGCTGGTGGGACAGGTGGCAGACCGTACCCGTCGTGCGGAACAATGGAAAAAGAAAGTTGCAGAGCGAAATGAAATTATGCGCTCTCAAGGATAATTAAATTTAGGGGGAGAGGTCCATTGACTAAGTTGATGTATAAATTCACAACCATCAGCACATTGTGTGTGGCTGCATGGATGAGCACCGGCTGTCAAACCACAACTCCTACTTTAAGTCCGAAAGATCCGGAAAAGGCAATTCAGGTGCGTACCCAGCTGGCGGCCGAGTATTTAAAATCGGGTGATTTAGACTCGGCCAAACGTGCCCTGGATCAGGCGCTGGAAACAGATTCGCGTGATTCCATGGCCAATATGATGATGGGCGTGCTGCTACAGCAAGAAGGAAGCAAGCTGAATCTGGAGAAGGCCGATACGTATTTTAAGCGTGCCATCTCTGCCGATCCGAACAATGCGCAGGCGCGTAACAACTATGGTACGTATTTGTATCAGGTTGAACGCTATAATGATGCCATTGAACAGCTGAGTATTGCCGGGGCAACACTCGGTTATGATCAACGTTTTCGTGCATTGGAAAACGTGGGGCGGATTTACCTGAAACTGGGCGATATGGCGAATGCTGAAAAATCATTCAAGCAGGCTCTGCAGGCGAACCGTGACTCCTATGTTTCAATGTTAGAGTTGGCGGAAATTTTTTATTTCAACCAGCAGACTCCTGCAGCATCCAGAATGTATGAACAGTTTGTGCGTGCTGTGGGACAAAAAAATCAAGGTGCGCGTGCATTGTGGATTGGGATCCGTGTTGCACGAGCAAATGGCGATCAGTTGGGACAGCAGGTGCTGGTCAATCAGCTTCGGGCATTGTTCCCTGAAAGCCAGGAATATCAACGTTATTTGCAATTACAGCACAGTACTGAGGCCGTATGGAAGTAAATCCTAATTCACCGCAATCAAATACAAATGTAGCGCCCAATGCATTAGGAAATATCCAACGCCCAGGTGAGTATCTGCGTCAAATCCGTCAAAATCAGAAGCTTGAGCTTGAAGATGTGGCGCAAGAATTGAATATTCCGGTCAAAACCCTGACGGCGCTGGAGCAGGATGAATACAAGTCACTGCCTGAAGCGACCTTTATCAAGGGTTATTACCGCACCTACGCCAAATATTTAAAAGTCGATGCCACCAGTATCATCCAGCGTTTTGATGAAATCTATGCCAATGATACCGGCATGCTGCCGAATCATGCCCTGAATAATTCCCCAATTAAAATTATGGGCAAACTGCCTGGCTCGAATCGTGACCGTAACCGCAAATGGTTAAAACGTATTGCGCTGGCGGTAGTGGCACTGGCCTTAATCTGGATTATCATCGCGGCCGTGCAAAACTGGTCATCTTCGCAGTCGAGCGACACTGAGCAGAATATTGTGCCAATGTCTGATGTCGAAATTATTAATTTAGACAACAGCAGTGCCGTGACCGGCGATCAGCTGTCTTTAAGCTTTAACCGTCCGACGTCGGTTCATATTGTGGATTCGACCGGGAAGGTGCTGGCCACTGGCCGTCAGGCGTCCAGCTTGAATTTAACTGGTGAGGCACCATTTCAGATTCGTTTAGATGATGCAACCGCAGTGTCATTAAGTCTAAACAATGAAAATATTTCATTGTCTCCATATACCGTCAATGGCAAAGCGGAATTCCGTTTGTCGCCTTAATGGCACAGAGTAGAGCGAAATCATGATTGAGAATCCAATTCGACGCCGTCCAACCCGTAAAATTCGTGTCGGTTCAGTCTATGTGGGCGGTGATGCGCCAATCAGCATTCAGAGTATGACCAATACCGAAACCTGTGATGTCGCTGCAACGGTTGCGCAAATTCAGCGCTGTGTTGATGCTGGTGCAGACATCATGCGGGTATCGGTACCAAGCATGGAAGCCGCACAGGCTTTTGGTGAAATCCGTAAGCAGGTCTCTGTTCCTTTGGTGGCTGATATTCACTTCGACTATAAAATTGCTTTGGCTGTGGCCGATTTCGGTGCTGACTGTCTGCGGATTAACCCGGGTAATATCGGTTCGGAAGCGAAAATCCGTGAAGTGGTGGCTGCGGCCAAACATCATGATATTTCCATGCGGATTGGGGTCAATGCCGGTTCACTGGAAAAAGATATTCAAAAAAAATACGGCGAGCCGACCGGTGCAGCCTTGCTTGAATCGGCCATGCGCCATATTGATATTTTAGACCGTCTGGATTTCCAGGAATTTAAGGTCTCGGTGAAAGCATCGAATGTATTTTTAACCATGGATGCCTATCGTTTGCTGTCGCAGCAAATTGATAATCCGCTACATTTAGGTGTGACTGAAGCGGGAATCTATCGGACCGGTTCGGTGAAATCAGCGATTGCCTTAGGTGGCCTGCTGATGGAAGGCATTGGCGACACCATGCGTATTTCCCTGGCAGCAGAGCCGGAAGAAGAAGTCAAAATTGGCTTTGATATTTTAAAATCGCTCGGCCTGCGTTCTAATGGCATTAACTTCATTGCCTGCCCAAGCTGTTCACGTCAGGAATTTAACGTGATTAAAGCCATGCAGATGTTGGAAGAGCGTCTGGAAGATGTCCGCACTCCAATGGATGTGTCGGTGATTGGCTGTAAAGTTAACGGTCCGGGCGAAGCCAAAGAAGCTGATATTGGCGTGGTAGGTGCAAGTCCGCGTTCACTGGTGTATCGTAATGGTGAAAAGAGCCATTTAATTGATACCAATCAATTGGTTGATGAAATCGAAACAATGGTTCGTCAACGTGTTAAAGAGCTTGAAGAAGCTAAGTCAAAAGAGATTATTCGCACAGGTTTTTCTGAGTAGATCATGAGTTCAATCGTCGCAATCAAAGGTTTTAATGACATTCTCCCAACCCAGACCCCGGCTTGGAGACGTCTGGAACAGCATCTGTCCAGTCTTATGGATGCTTATGGTTATCAGCAAATCCGTTTGCCGATGGTTGAGCAGACCCATCTGTTCAAGCGTTCCATTGGTGATGCAACCGATATCGTTGAAAAAGAAATGTACACCTTCCTGGACAAAGGCAATCCGCCAGAGTCATTGACTTTACGTCCGGAAGGTACGGCAGGCTGTGTACGTGCCATGCTTGAGCATAACCTGCTGCGCGGTGCAACGCCTCGCGTGTGGTATATCGGCCCAATGTTCCGTTATGAAAAACCGCAAAAAGGCCGTTATCGCCAGTTCCATCAGTTTGGTGTGGAAACTTTTGGTGTCGCTACCCCAGATATGGATGCCGAGCTGATTTTAATGACCGCGCGTTTATGGAAACGTATGGGCGTTGCAGATAAAGTTCAACTTGAACTGAATACTTTAGGTGAGTCAGATGAACGTGCCGCGTATCGCGCCGCCTTGGTTGAGTTCCTGGAAACGCACAAAGCCGATCTCGATGAAGATTCTCAGCGCCGTTTAAGCACCAACCCGCTGCGTATTCTGGACTCTAAAGATGCCAAAACTCAAAGCATCCTGGAAAATGCACCAAAACTTCACGACTTTATGGGTGAAGACACCATGGCGCATTTTGCCCTGTTGCAGCAGTATCTGACTGATGCCGGTGTCAGCTTCGTGATTAATCAAAAATTGGTCCGTGGTCTGGATTATTACAACAAAACTGTATTTGAATGGACCACCACCCATTTGGGTTCACAGGGGACAGTGTGTGCCGGCGGCCGTTATGATGGTCTGGTGGGGCAGTTAAAAGGCAAGCCAGAACAGTCGGTTCCGGCAGTTGGTTTTGCCATGGGCATGGAGCGTTTATTGCTTCTATTGGAACAGGTCGAAGACAACAGCCCAAGCCGCGATTGTGAAGTATTCCTGGTGGCCGATCCGGCATCACAAGGTAAAGCACTGGTGCTGGCAGAGCAGATTCGTGACCAGCTTGAAGCCAGTGGTAGTGCCATTCGCCTGAAAGTCGGCTCACAAGGCTCGATGAAAAGCCAGATGAAAAAAGCCGACCAGTCGGGTGCACTGTATGCTTTAATTCTGGGTGAGCGTGAGTGGGAAAACCAGCGCTTCGCCGTTAAAGAACTGGCCACTGCCGAGCAGTTGGATGTAGCTGTGGCAGAGATTGTGCCATTTATGATTGAAAAATTTTCTTCAAAATAAGCCAAAGAATATAAGGAAAAGGGTAATTCAATGAGCGCATTAAGTGATGATGAACAACTTGATCATTTAAAATCATTCGCTAAGAAATATGGTTCTGCAATTATTAGCGGGATTTTGATTGCGCTGATTGCCTTTTTCGGATGGCAATACTGGCAGAAGAAAAACCTGGCTGAAGATCAGACCAACACCGCCAAAGTCCAGCAACTGATGGACGAGGCGCGTGCGGCTGAAGGCGATGACAAAGCTTTCCAGAATCTGTCAACCACGGCCGATAAGATTGTGAAAGAAGCACCAGATTCCATCCAGGCCATTCAGACCCAGTTCTTAATGGCGAAACTGGCCTATGATCAGGGCGATTATGCCGGTGCAGAAAAAGCCTTAAAGAAAGTTGAAAATTCTAAAGTCGATGATGCCGGCTTAATGCAGGTATTAAAACTGCGTTTGGCCTATGCGCAATTGGCACAAAAGAAATATGATGAGGCACTGAAAACCTTGTCTGCCGTCAACGATCCTGCCTTTAAAGCAACAGCTGAAGAAGCGCGTGGTGATGTGTACGTGGCGAAAAATGATATTGAAAATGCCAAAAAAGCGTATCAGAACGCATGGAATGCGTTACTTGAACGTCAACAGGAACGTCAAATTTTACAAATTAAACTCGAAAGTGTCGGCGTTTTAGTTGATGATCCTGAAATTGAACGTCCTGTAATCGACACACAAGTGGATGAAACTGAATGAATAGAAAATATAAGATCCCGTTTGCACTAACTGTTTTAAGCCTTGCATTGGTTGGCTGTTCAAGCAACAGCATTAAAGTTGAAAAAGTAAAACCGAATCCTTTGCCAAAACTGCAACAGGCCAAAACCCTGGTGCCTGTATTTTCTCAAAACACCTCATCGACTGCTGAAGAAGATCCGCTGCGTTTACAGCTAGATGTCGATAATGGCGTGGTATTTAATATTGATCCTAAAGGTGAAGTAGCAGCCTATCGTGGCAAGCAGCGTTTGTGGCAGACCGAAGTCAGCAAACAGGGGCTCAGCTCAGGTGTAGAAGCGGCAGAAGGTCTGGTGATTGTTGGGAATCAGAAAGGCCAACTGTTTGCACTGGATCAGGCTACAGGTGAGAAAAAATGGACCGCACAATTGACTGGCGCCATTCTGGCACCTTCGCTGGTGCATGCCAACCGTGTGGTGACCATCAGCAATGATGGTATTGTCTATGCGCATAACCTGGCGACTGGCCAGCAAATGTGGACTTACAATTTGCCGAATGTCCAGTTTAGCCTGCGTGGTAGCGCTGCACCGGTAGCGGTTGATCCGCGTACCGTGCTGGTAGCAACCGCCAATGCTTATATTTATGCAATTGATGTGGTGACCGGTACGCCGCGTATGCAGCGCCGTGTGGCCATCAGTGAAGGTCGCTCCGATATTCAGCGTTTAAATGATATTGATGGCGATCCGGTAGTAGCTGGCCAGTTCCTGGTCACTACCAGCTTCCAGGGCCAGGTGACCGTCACTGATCTGGCTTCACAGCAAGTGGTTTGGAGCGAAGACCTGAGCAGCACCAAACGTCCGGAAGTGGTCGGCAATGGGGTTTTTGTCGCCAGTGCCGATGGCCGTTTAGTGGCTTATGAAATTACCAGTGGCCAGAAGCTGTGGGAAAATGACCAGTTGCTTAACCGTCGTTTAAGTAACCCGGTAATGCTGGGTCAGGACCTGGTGGTGGGAGATATGGATGGTGTCTTGCATCTGTTTAACCCGAGCAACGGTCAGCTGATTGGTCGCGCCAAAACCAGCGGTGAAGTGCGTTCTTTACGTGTCATCGACAACCAGTTATATGTTGGTACGCAAAAGGGTGCATTCAGCATTTGGCAAAACCGTTAACTTTTTGTTGCCTTATGTTAAACTAGGCGACAATTTCCGTATTTTTTAACGCGGGGTGATTGAATGTTCAATGCCCCGTGTTTTTATTCAGGTCTTTGACTCAAATTTTTTCTTCCCATTTGTTTCTGATGTTCAGACCCGTGTAGTGGACTGATCTCAAATAAAGGTTAATCTATGAAACCCGTAATTGCGCTCATTGGTCGTCCGAACGTCGGAAAATCAACGTTGTTTAACCAGATCACCAAGAGTCGTGATGCTCTGGTCGCAGACTTTGCCGGCCTGACGCGTGACCGTAAATATGGTGATGCGACCTATCAGAATAAATCCTTCATCGTGGTCGATACCGGCGGTATTGGCGAATCTGAAGGTGGTATCGATTCTTACATGGCCGAGCAGTCGAAAACCGCCATCCATGAAGCCGATATGATCATCTTCGTGGTCGATGCGCGTGCCGGTCTGCTGGCTTCGGATGAGCAGATTGCCCGTGAACTGCGTACGCTGGGTAAAAAAGTCTTTCTGGTGGCCAACAAGGTCGATGGCGTACATGCAGAAGCCGCGCTGGTTGAATTCTTTAAACTGGGGATGGGCGAGCCAATGCAAGTGGCCGCCAGCCATGGTCGCGGTGTTCAGCAGATGCTGGAAGAAGTACTGCAAGATGTGCCGGAAGATGAAAACCCGGAAGAGCGTGATGAAGACACGGGTCTGCGTCTAGCGATTATTGGTCGTCCAAACGTGGGTAAATCGACGCTGGTGAACCGTTTGCTGGGTGAAGAGCGCGTGGTTGCTTTTGACCAGCCGGGCACAACACGTGACTCGATCTATATTCCGTTTGAGCGTGAAGGGCGTAAATACACCCTGATTGATACTGCCGGTGTACGCCGTAAAGGCAAGGTCGATGAAATGATCGAGAAATTCTCGATTGTAAAAACCTTGCAGGCGATGAAAGATGCCAACGTGGTGGTTGTGGTGGTCGATGCGCGTGAAGGGATTGTCGAGCAGGACCTGCACCTGATTGGTTATGCGCTGGAAGCTGGCCGTGCCATGGTGATTGCGATCAATAAATGGGACAACATGTCTGAATATGATCGCAAGCAGTGTAAGCTGGATGTCGAGCGCCGCTTTGACTTTATTCCTTGGGCGCGTATTCACCTGATTTCAGCGCTGCATGGCACTGGGGTGGGTGATCTTTATCCATCGATTCATCGTGCTTATGAGTCTTCGCGCTTAAAAGTATCACCAGCCAAACTGACTCAGATTCTGAATGATGCAACTGAAGCGCACCATCCGCCAAAAGTGCAGGGTCGTGCCATTAAAATGCGTTATGCACACATGGGAGGCCAGAACCCGCCAACGATTGTAATTCACGGTAACAAGGTGGATAAAACCCCGGCCGATTATCGTCGTTACCTGGAAAACGTGTTCCGTAAGGTCTATAAGCTGGAAGGAACTCCGGTGAAGATTGAATTTAAAACCTCTGAGAACCCGTTTGAAGGACGTAAATCACAGGTGGATGAACGTACTGCTGCGCGTCGTCGTCGTTATGTACAGAAGTTTAAGAAAGCCGAGAAGAAATTTAAACGCGGTTAAGCGGTTTTTACTTGATACAAAAAAAGCCCGAATCAGATTCGGGCTTTTTTATGGCCATCAGTTTCTAGTCTGGACGCCGTGCCAGCCACATATTGCTATAACGATTCACCCACTGCGGGCTTAGGCGCGACAGGGTAAACAGGAATTTGCTTTTTAATCCGACAGGCTGATGGGTGGCGGTAAATAGCGAGCTTTTTCGCGTAACACAACTGAAAATTTCATCGGCCACATCTTCCGCGCTTAAATGTACCCCCATATTTTGGATGGTGCCGGCATCCATATCTTTGACCATGGCGGTTTGTACAAACAGCGGCATCACATCCAGCACCCGGATACCGTATTTTTGCCATTCTACATCCAGCCCTTCGCTTATACCGCGTACCGCAAATTTACTGGCCGAATACGACACCAGATCGGCCTGTCCATAAATGGCCGAAGCTGACGACAGGTTCACCACCCGGGCAAAAGTCGCCTGTTTTAAATAAGGCAGTGCGGCATGACAGCCATTTAGTACCCCATTGACATTAACTTGCATGGTGCGCTGATGCGCCTGAATCTCGGTGTCTTCAAAAGCACCCGAATATAAAATGCCGGCATTGTTGACTAAAATATTCAGCTCGCCAGCCCAGTCTACAAAACGCGCCAAAGCCGTTTGCCACTGCGCATAATCCGCGACATCCAGCCCGCCGGCTTGCGCATTAGGACCCAGCTGCTGCGCCAGTTGCTCGGCCAGCGCAACATTTAAATCATAAATTCCGACTTTATAACCCGCCTGATAAAATAAGCGGGCCACTGCTGCACCAATGCCTTGTGCTGCGCCACTAATGAAGATACTGTGCATGTGGCTAACTCCTTGTGTTTTTGTTTTTCAACGTGTGGTTCTGTTGAGAGCATAGCAAATATTTTTATGTAGATGATGGTTGAAGAAGGTAGAAATCGGCATGGATCAGTTATTGGCAGTGATGAAACAGCTTCGTGAGCAATGTCCGTGGGACCAGAAGCAGACCCCAGAATCGCTGACCAAGTATGCGATTGAAGAAGCCTATGAAGTCGAAGCGGCCGTGCGCAGTGGTCATGCTCAGGACGTCAAAGAGGAACTGGGCGATCTATTGCTGCAAGTGGTATTCCAGTCGCAAATGTATAGCGAGCAGGGTGCTTTTGACTTTCAGGATGTGGTGCAGGCCATTACCGATAAAATGATTCGCCGTCATCCGCATGTATTTCAGCCCGAGCAGTTTGCGGCCTTAAGCCCGGAAGATGTCAGTGCATTGTGGCAGCAGATTAAACAGCAGGAAAAAGCCGGCAAACCTGCATCGCGCTTATCTGAGGTCAAACATGGCCCGGCCATTCAGCAGGCTCAGCAGTTACAGCACAATGTCGCGCAGATTGGCTTTGATTTTCCCGATGTCACTGGCGCGATGCAGAAAGTCGATGAAGAGTTGCAGGAGTTGAAACAGGCGGTGGATCGGCAAAATTCCGACGAAATTCTGGATGAGCTGGGTGACTGTTTATTTTCTTTAATTAATGTTGGCCGTAAACTGAATCTGTCCAGCGAAATGGCTTTGCTGAGTACCGTACATAAATTTAGAACCCGCTTTGCTTTCATTGAACAGCAGTTACAACAGCAGCATAAAAATATAGAACAGGTGTCGTTGGCTGAAATGGATCAGTTGTGGGAGCAGGCAAAACAACAATTAAAATGACAGAGTGACCATGACAAGAAGAATAAGATTTCAACACGCTCAAGCTCTAATTCAATTTACTGTGATGTTCTGCGTGTTTTGTAGCTTTTTCGCGCTGCAAAATGCGCAGGCAGAAAATTATGATGCGCGTTATCTGCAATGGAAGGCTGAACAAGAGGCGATTGATGCCCGCTTAAGCCCGTCGGCTTCTACGAAGACTTCCCAACCCCGTTCAGCTAGCGCAGGCAGTAGTGAAAAAATTAATCTGAATATGGCAACAGCCGCGCAATTACAGCAATTATCTGGCGTGGGACAAAAGAAGGCGGAAGCTATTATTGAGTACCGCAATCGGCATGGAAAATTCAAACGGATTGAAGATTTACAGTTAGTCAAAGGGATTGGACCGGCATTATTGGCCAAAAACCGGCACCGGCTGGGTATTTAATCGGGTCTGATCATCGGCCAACACCGCATCAGCCGGGCCCGAGTATTGAGATAATCAAATTGCCCTTTGATTGTGTTAGAGATATGATTAGCGTCATCTAATCTATTTTACGTTCAGACGTAGGAGACAGCGTCTTTTGCAAACTTTGCGCGCGTCAAAATGTGGTTTATCAACCACGCAATTACCTGCTTACATTCTAGATGTTATTGATGCTTTAACCAAAGCTGGCTATGAAGCTTATATCGTTGGTGGTGGTGTTCGTGACCTGATGTTGGGCCTGAATCCGAAGGATTTTGATGCCGTGACCAATGCCACGCCATCTCAGGTCAAAGAGGTGTTCGGACGCCGCTGTCGCATTATCGGACGCCGCTTTGAGCTGGCTCATGTCTATTCTGGACGTGAACTGGTGGAAGTTGCTACCTTCCGTGCACCGCCGAAAAGAGCGGTGACCTCTGCTGCGGGCATGATTTTAAGAGACAATAACTGGGGCACGATTGAGCAGGATTTTGCCCGTCGTGACTTCAGTATCAATGCTTTGTATTACCAGCCACGTAAAGGAATCGTGCTGGATTTCTGTCATGCAGTTGATGACATTAAATCCAAAACCTTGCGTCTGCTTGGGGATCCGACCGTCCGTTTTGAAGAAGATCCGGTGCGGATGCTGCGGACCTTACGTTTTGCGGCCAAGCTGAATTTCAATATTGATCCGGCCATTCTGGAGATTTTTACTCCGGAAATGACTCAGTTGCTGCGCGATGTTTCTCCGCACCGTCTGTATGATGAATCGCAAAAACTGTTCACCATGGGGCATTTAAATCGCGTCTTGCCGATGCTGATTGACTTCGGTATCTGGCGTCAGCTTTTTGCCGACATCAAGCCGGACATCACCCCCTTTATTGAACTGGCTGCAAAAAATACCGATCAGCGCATTGCGATTGGCAAAACCATCAACCCGGCCTTTTTCTATGCGGTGCTGCTGTGGAAGCCATTTTTAGAGCGCTGTGATTTTTATCTGTCCAAAGGGGTAATTCCGGCAGAAGCACGTGCACAGGCTGGGCTGGATGTGTTGAAACGTCAGGCCACCCGCACGGTGATTCCGCGTTTTGCCGAAACCTTTATTCGTGAAGTCTGGGAAATGCAAACCCGTTTGCTGAATCCAAAACCTCAGCAAATTGCTGCCTTGTCCAACCATGCGCGTTTCCGTGCCGGTTTCGACTTTTTGCTGCTGCGTGAAAGATCTGGCGATGCCCAGACTCAAGAGATGGGTACGTGGTGGGATCAGTACCAGACCATGAGCACCGATGAAAAAGAACGTGCCATTGGCCAGTACAACCGTCAGCGGGCCAAGAGCCGTCGCAAAGCTGCACAGGAAGAACATCTGGAGCAGCAGCTGAATGCCGCGCAGACCGCCGAAATTGAACCGCTGGTGAATGAGCCGGAGCCACGCAGCCGCCGTGCCCATAAAGCCAAACAGCAGGAAGATGCCCGTGCCCAAGTTGCATCAACATCATCAAGCAATGGCTCGGGTATTGGTGCAGACCATCCAATTCTGAAGCGCAAGCGGGTACAACGTGATTTAAGTCAGGTTATTTTCGGGCCAACACAATGAGTAGGGTGACTTATATTGGCCTAGGTAGTAACCTGGGCGATTCACGCCAGATTCTGACCGAAGCTGTGCACAAGCTGGCGACGTTGGGTCAGGTCAAAACCTCTAAACTGTATCAAAGTCCGCCAATGGGGCCACAAGACCAGCCGAATTATTTAAATGCGGTGGTACAGCTGCGTACAGATTTACCGGCGCTGGAATTGCTGGATCAGCTGCAGCGTTTTGAGCAGGAAGCCGGACGGGTGCGTTTACGCCATTGGGGTGAACGCACGCTCGATCTGGATTTACTCCTCTATGGACAGGAGCAGATTCAGCATGAACGTCTGACTGTGCCGCATGTCGGCGTTTTAGAACGCAATTTCGTGGTCATTCCATTACTGGATTTAGACCCCGAACTGCGTGTGCATACGCAATTATTAAAAGACTTGCCGTTCATTCAACAGCCCGCACTGGATGTGCTGGACCATGAACACTGGGCAAATATTTAAAGTGATTTTTAGCATGTTCTATGCTTTTCCTAGAGGAACATCTCCATGATTAGTCTCAGTGACTTAAGACAATTTAAAGCCGATGGTCGCAAATTCTCCTGCCTGACTTGTTATGATGCGAGTATGGCCAAGGCAATGGAAATTGCTGAAATTGATAGTATTTTAATTGGCGACTCGCTGGGGATGTCGATTCAGGGCCGTGACTCTACCTTGCCGGTGACCGTTGAAGATATGGCCTATCATACGGCAGCAGTGCGTCGTGGCAATCAGCATGCCTTTATCATGACCGATCTGCCATTTATGAGTTATGCCACCTTGAATGATGCACTGCAAAGCTCGAAAACCGTGATGCAGGCCGGTGCGCAAATGGTCAAAATGGAAGGTGGTGCCTGGCTGGCTGAAACCGTAGAAGTGCTGACCCGTAACGGAATTCCAGTGTGTGTGCATTTGGGCCTGACGCCGCAATCGGTACATGTCTTTGGCGGTTATAAACTCCAGGCGCGTACCCGTGAAGCGGCGGACAAGTTGATTGCCGACTGTCAGGCGGTGGTTGATGCCGGTGCTGCGCTGTTATTGCTGGAATGTGTACCGGCGCAGCTTGGTCAGGAAATTAGTGCCCTGTTCCCGCATATTCCGGTAATTGGGATTGGTGCCGGTGCAGACACCGATGGTCAGGTGCTGGTGGTGCAAGATATGCTGGGTCTGACGTTTGGCCGCGTTGCCAAATTTGTACGGAACTTTATGAAAGAGCAGTCTGGTGAAACAGCCATTTTAGATGCCTTCAAATCCTATCATGCTGCGGTACAAGACGGTTCTTTCCCGGCACGTGAACAAACTTTCCAAGTTGAGTTGTAAAACATGAAAACAGAAACCACGATTCAGGGATTGGCAGCCTCATTAAATCCTGCACGTGCAGCGCGTAAAATTATTGGTTTTGTCCCGACCATGGGCAATTTGCATGAAGGCCATCTGAGCCTGGTGCGTGAAGCGCGTCAATTATGTGATGTGGTGGTGGTCAGCATCTTCGTGAACCCGATTCAGTTTGGTCCAAATGAAGACTTTGACAACTATCCACGGACCTTGGAACAAGACAGTCAATTGCTGGCAGAAGCCGGTTGTGACATCGTATTTGCACCTTCTGTCGAGCAAATGTATGGCAAAAACCCGCGTTTAACCAACATCAGTGTGTCTGAAATTACCGAAGACCTGTGTGGTTTGCAGCGTCCGGGACATTTTGATGGTGTCGCGGTGGTGGTGACCAAGCTGTTTAATATTGTGCAGCCGAACTATGCCTTCTTTGGCCAAAAAGATTATCAACAGCTGGCGGTGATCCGTCAGTTTGTACGTGACCTGAATATTCCGCTGGAAGTGATTGGCGTGCCAATTGTCCGGGCAGAGGATGGTCTGGCGCTCAGTTCACGTAACGGTTATTTAAGTGAACAGGAACGTAAAACGGCACCAGTAATTTATCAAAGCCTGAAAAACGCTGAACAGGCACTGCAACAGGGTGAAAAGCTGTCAGAAGTGTTAGCGAATATTAAAGCAGCATTGACGCAGGCCGGCTTTGTTGTGGACTATGTAGAGGCACGTACACCTGAACTGCAAAAAATTGATGAATTTAATCAAGAGATTGTTTTGTTCGTGGCGGCAAAATTGGGAAGCACCCGCTTAATTGATAATATGCAGATCAAACCGACTGCATAGCTCAGCAATGGAAAGGACAGCCTTGTCATGAAGCGTATTTTGATTGTGACCGGACAATCAGGTTCAGGAAAATCCTCGGCTTTGCAGGTTCTCGAAGACCTCGGATATTACTGTATTGATAACCTTCCTCTGGCATTGCTGCCCGAAATTGTGGCCAAGCTTGATCTGGAAAATAATCTGGAACAGCTGGCGCTAGGGGTCGATGTGCGCAGTACCCGCGCCAATTTGCAGGAATTTGACCAGGTATTTGAACAGCTGCAGGGTCATGGCTCGGTCGATATTATTTATCTGACCGCCCAAGATCAGGAGCTGATCACCCGCTTTAGTGCTTCGCGCCGTCCACATCCTCTGGCCAGCCGGTTTAAAAGTCTGCATCAATGCATTCAGGAAGAAAAAGTCCTGCTTATGCCGATTCAGCTGCGCTCCACGGTGCACATTGATACCACCGACAAGAGTGTGCATGACTTAAAGCATACCTTGCTGTCGAAGCTGGGTCAGACCGATAAACTGATTGTGATTTTGCAATCTTTTGGCTACAAGCATGGTATTCCGCTGGATGCCGACTATGTCTTTGATATCCGGCATTTGCCGAACCCACATTGGGATCTGTCTTTGCGCAAATATTCCGGGCTGGATGAGCCGGTGCAACAGTTTCTGGAACAGCATGAACAGACCAATGAAATGTTCCAGGATATTTATCAGTTTTTAAATAAATGGCTGCCTGCATTTGCAGAAGGGCATCGTCATTATATGACCATCTCTATTGGCTGTACCGGTGGGCAGCACCGATCTGTTTATATGGTGGATAGACTAAAAAAGGCACTTGAGGCACAATGGTCTATTCAAGTCTTACACCGGGAAATGAAGCACTGGTCATGATTGACACAACTGTTGACGTAATTAATAAACTAGGTTTACATGCGCGTGCATCAGGCAAACTGATTGAAGTCACCACGAAATTCCGTTCGTCCATTCAAATTGGCAAAGGTGACAAGTTGGTCGATGCAAAAAATATCATGTCCCTGCTCATGCTCGGCGCAGGTAAGGGCACAACTTTACGTTTAGTGATTGAAGGTGCAGATGAAGAACAAGCTTTATCTGAAATTCAGGCACTTTTTGCAGCAAAATTTTACGAGGCAGATTAATCGTGGCACGTCGACCGCACCGTTTTACCGAAGATGATTTCGAATCTTTAGAAGGACGTGCAAGTAAAACTGAACAGAAAAAAGCCGTACAGCGTATGGCTGCTTTGGGCGAGCAGTTGTCTCAACTGAACCCGAAGCAAATTCAAAAGCTTCCTGTAGATGAGCGTTTAATTGATGCACTCATTGAAGTGCAGAATATCAGTTCGCATGAGGCGCGTCGCCGTCAGTTCCAGCGGATTGGGAAACTGCTGCGCAATGAAGATGAATCGGTGATTCTGTCTTATTTAACCCCGCAGCAGGGTGCCAAAAAAACCGCACAGCTGCAACGCTGGGTCGAGCGGATTATTAAAGATGGTGATCCGGTAATTAATGATTTCTGCAAAACTTATAATGCGGCAGAACGACATACCCTGCGTCAGCATGTGTTGCGCATTCACCGTGATTTGAAAGTGGAAATGCCGGAAGCAGAGCTGGAAGCATCCAAGTTAAAATTGTTTAACTATGTGCAGCAAGTGGCGCTGTTATCTGACAATTAAGCTAATCAGACTTTATCTGGTCCGAAGCCATTAAAAACGACTCAATGGAGTCGTTTTTTTATTGCGGTTCATTTTTGGGTGACTGATTTGAAAACGGGCACTATGACCCGCATCAACATCTCAGCTGGCTTTAACCGAACTCGCCGACAGCGCGTTCTTTGGCCCATTCACGTAATACAAACTTCTGTAATTTTCCGGTCGAGGTTTTAGGAATCTCGGTAATCACCACTTCTTTTGGCACTTTAAAGCGCGCCAGATGCTGCTGGCAGAAGGCAATGATTTCATCTTCGGTCACGGTTTTACCTTCTTTAATTTCAATAAAGGCGCACGGGACTTCCTGCCAGCGCGGATCCGGTTTGGCCACCACTGCCGCGGTGAGGACCGCAGGGTGCTGGTACAGCACCTCTTCAACCTCCAGCGAGGAAATATTTTCACCGCCGGAAATAATCACATCCTTGGAGCGGTCGGTAATTTTGGCATAGCCATCCGGCTGGCAAACGGCCAGGTCACCGGTATGGAACCAGCCACCGGCAAAGGCTTCGGCCGTCGCTTCCGGATTTTTTAAATAGCCTTTCATCACGATATTGCCACGGAACATAATTTCGCCCATGGTTTCGCCATCGTTCGGTACCGGTTGCATGGTCTCCGGGTCGAGGACTTTCATGCCATCTTGCAGCGGATATGGCACGCCTTGGCGTGAATGCAATTGCGCCTGTTCCTGAATAGTCAGCTCAGACCAGCCAGCTTGTGATGCACATAGCGCCGATGGGCCATAGGTTTCAGTTAAGCCATAAACATGGGTCACGTTAATGCCCAGATTACGCATCCCTTCAATAATCGCCGCAGGTGGTGCAGCACCGGCCACCATCACTTCTACGCGATGCTCAATTTTGATCTGCTGCTGTTCCGGGGCATTAATCAGCATCGACAGTACAATCGGTGCGCCGCAGAAGTAATCAACTTTGTGTTCTGCAATCAGCTTAAAAATCAGTTCAGGATCGACTTTGCGCAGGCAGATATTGGTGCCGCCATTGGCCGCCATGGTCCAGGCAAAACACCAGCCATTGCAGTGGAACAGCGGCAAGGTCCATAAATAGGTCGCGCGCGGGGTCATGCCGCAGGCAATAATATTACTGGCGGCATTGATATAAGCCCCACGATGATGATAGACCACGCCTTTCGGGTTGCCGGTGGTGCCAGAGGTATAGTTCAGGCTAATCGCATCCCATTCATCTTGTGGGAGTGACCATTCAAAATTGGCATCGCCTTCAGCCAGCCAGTCTTCATATTCAATCTGGCCAATCGGGGCAGTAAAGCACTGCTCGTACAGCTCATCTTCAACATCAATCACAAAAATTTCTTGTGGCACCAGCGCCAACGCTTCTTTGGCCACGGCAGAAAATTCCGGATCAACCAGTAACACTTTGGATTCGGCATGTTCCAGCATAAAGGCCAGACTTTTGGCATCGAGCCGGGTGTTGAGGGTATTGAGGACGGCGCCTGCCATTGGTACGGCAAAATGTGCTTCCAGCATGGCTGGTACGTTCGGGAGTAAGGTGGACACGGTATCATTCTTGCCGACCCCCAGCTGTTGTAGCTGATGGGCAAACTGGCGGCAACGTTGATATTTTTCTCGCCAGGTAATGCGGCGTTTACCGTGAATAATGGCGTCCTGATGCGGGTAGATATAAGCAGCGCGTTCAAGGTATCTCAGTGGAGACAAGGCCACGAAATTGGCAGGGGTACGCGGCAATTGATCATATGCGCTAACCATTATTATTACTCCCTAATCATATTTATTGTTTCTCTGGTTTAAAGATATTCATTTCAGTGCAGGCTTGCAGTTATTCTTTAGTCGAGTGAGCGGTATTGCTGCTGAATAGGCACGCTATCATCTGAAATATAAACCTTTTTTGATCCGGTAAAATTGTATGGAGATATTTCTTTTTTATCTGGGTGTAGCTGATGATGGCAGTTGCAGATAGATTGGCCAGATCAGCATATAAAAAGCCACATCATCCGTTTGACCGGTAAATCCGGAAATAAAATTGGCCCATGCAGCACATTTTTTTAAATCGGAAAAAATTAAGCATAAACACGAGGCTTAATTTGAATTTTCTCGGAGAAAAGGTTTAATCACCGCGCCAAGACGTGTAAAATTCTAGTCGATTTTTTATTTACCACCGTTTTTTATCTTTTGAGGTTCTCCTCGATCATAATCTCGCGGTGACATGCTCCATGGTACGGGGCATCACTCCTTAAGGATTTTCTATGCCAATTATCACTTTGCCGAATGGTGATCAAAAACAATTTGATCAAGCCGTATCTGTGATGGAAGTTGCACAAAGCATCGGCCCGGGTCTTGCCAAAAATACTGTGGCAGGTCGTGTGAACGATCGTTTAGTCGATGCCTGCGATTTAATTACCGAAGATGCCACCTTACAAATCATCACACCGAAAGACGAAGAAGGGGTCGAAATTATTCGTCACTCTTGTGCGCACCTGGTGGGCCATGCGGTAAAACAATTGTTCCCTGAAGCAAAAATGGTGATTGGTCCGGTCATTGAAGAAGGTTTCTACTATGACATCTGGATGCCACGTCCATTTACTTTAGATGACATGGCGGCCATCGAAGAGCGTATGAAAAAGCTCATCGACCAGGACTACGATGTTGTGAAAAAAATGACCCCGCGTGATGAAGTTATTGCTGAATTCACTGCGCGTGGCGAAGAATACAAACTGCGCCTGATTGCAGACATGCCTGAAGAAACTCAAATGGGCCTGTACTACCATCAGGACTATCTGGATATGTGCCGTGGTCCGCACGTACCAAATACCAAATTCTTAAAATCGTTCAAGCTGACCAAAATCTCGGGTGCTTACTGGCGCGGTGATGCCAAGAACGAGCAGCTGCAACGGATTTACGGTACCGCTTGGGCTGACAAAAAACAGCTGGCTGCCTACATCAAACGTATTGAAGAAGCAGAAAAGCGTGACCACCGTAAAATTGGTAAAGCCTTAGACCTGTTCCATATGCAGGAAGAAGCGCCGGGTATGGTGTTCTGGCATCCAAATGGCTGGACCATTTACCAGGTGCTGGAACAGTACATGCGTAAAGTGCAGCAGGACAACGGTTATCAGGAAATCCGTACTCCGCAGGTGGTCGATTTCACCTTATGGGAAAAATCGGGTCATGCCGCGAACTATGCGGAAAACATGTTTACCACGCATTCTGAAAACCGTAACTACGCAGTGAAGCCAATGAACTGCCCATGTCACGTGCAGGTGTTTAACCAGGGCCTAAAGTCGTATCGTGATTTACCAATCCGTCTGGCAGAATTTGGTTCATGTCACCGTAACGAGCCATCGGGTTCATTGCACGGTATTATGCGGGTACGTGGTTTCACTCAAGATGATGCGCATATTTTCTGTACCAAAGAGCAGATTGGCCAAGAGGTTGCTGACTTTATTCAATTAACCTTAGACGTCTACAAAGACTTTGGTTTTGAAGATGTGCAAATGAAGTTATCGACTCGTCCTGAAAAACGTGTCGGTGATGATGCACTGTGGGATCTGGCGGAAAAATCACTGGCCGATGCTTTGGATGCAGCGGGTCTGGCCTGGGAATTACAGCCGGGTGAAGGTGCATTCTATGGTCCGAAAATTGAATTCTCATTGAAAGACTGCTTAGGCCGTGTATGGCAGTGCGGTACCATTCAGTGTGACTTTAACTTGCCAGAACGTTTAGATGCTTCTTATGTGACGGAAGATAACGACCGTGATCAGCCGGTAATGTTACACCGTGCGATTCTTGGGAGTTTTGAGCGTTTTATTGGTATACTTATTGAACACTATGCGGGCTTTATGCCACCTTGGTTATCGCCAACACAAGCCTGTGTAATGAATATTACCGACGCGCAAGCTGAAGCCTGTGGGTCAGTCGTCGAGAAACTGAAAGAAAACGGTATCCGTGCGATTTCTGACTTGAGAAATGAGAAAATCGGCTTTAAGATTCGTGAACGTACTTTAGAGCGTATTCCTTACTTGCTGGTTCTTGGCGACCGTGAAGTAGAGGAAGGTACAGTGAACGTGCGTACCCGCTCAGGAAAAAATTTGGGTACTATGTCAATTGATGCTTTCATTGACCTAGTAAAAGCAGCCGTTGCCGAACGCGGCCGGTACATTGTGGAGTAAGAAAGATTAAACAGCCTGACCGTAACCAACAACAAGGTGCTAAGAGTAACCGCCCTGCAATTAATGACGAGATCCGTGCAAAAGAAGTACGCCTCGTTGCAGCGGATGGTGAACAAAAAGGAATTGTTTCTTTAGCGGAAGCATTGCGTGCTGCAGAGGATGCAGATCTTGACCTCGTTGAGATTGTGGCAAATGCAGAGCCGCCTGTTTGTAAAATCATGGATTACAACAAGCACTTGTTTGACCTGAAGCAAAAGCAAAAAGATGCCAAGAAAAAGCAGCATCAAGTGCAGGTAAAAGAAATTAAATTGCGCCCAGCAACCGATGTAGGTGACTACAACGTAAAACTGCGTGCCATTTTAAAGTTCTTGGAAGAAGGCAACAAAGTCAAAATCACGCTGCGTTTCCGTGGTCGTGAAATGGCGCACCAACAATTGGGTCTGGCACAATTACAGAAAATTGAAGCGGATGTAGCTGAAATTGGTGTAGTTGAACAGGCGCCAAAAATGGAAGGTCGTCAAATGGGTATGCTGCTTGGACCGAAAAAGAAAAAGTAAGCACTCATTGATCAGAAAAGCCCTGCAAGTGCAGGGCTTTTTTATTTTTAAACTTTTGTATTTAAATCCCAATGCTGCTTTAGGTCGTTTACGATTTGATCAGTGTAATTTTTAGAGAAGCTGCCTAACTGAATGAGTGTAAACCTTTGTCTGAGGCTATTGCCTAAGTTTTTTTCAATAAATATAAATTGTACCGTCCCCTGACGAAAATTAAACTGCTGTTCTGATTCAGGCGTATTAAATCGGGTGAGATTTCGTTTGATATAATAATAAGGTGGGTCATATTTAGCATTAAATCGGCTACTTGAAATATCTTCGCGTTTGATTGACCACAATGTAGGTATGCCAAGCACACTATAATAAATTTTAGACTCGGTAATATGTAGTCGTATATTCCACAAAGACAATGAAATTATTATAAAAATAAGCATATAGAGCAAAGATTGCGGCGCTTCTTTGATAAGCGCATTTAAAACTTCCAAGAAGGGTATATCATTATCAAGCCCCATCTTCCAAAGAATCCATAACACGCCAATGGGTGCAGCTAGACTTAAAATGGAGGCATACTGAAAGATCAAAATAGGATAGGAGTGGTTTTGAATATTCATACTTTTTATTTTTATGTTTCATTGCTTTAAATGTATCAATTTAAATAAAAAAAGAAAGACCCATCTTCGAGTCTTTCTTGGGATTTAATGATTATTCAGCATTCACTGTTTTTTCGGTCACTTCAGGTGTTTCGAGTAACAGTTTTTTGCCGATTGGAATTTGACGCGGTAATTTTTCTTCAGGAATAATGCGCTCAAGATCAATCACCAATAAGCCATTTTCGTAGTCCGCTTGTTGCACTTCAATATGCTCATCTAGACGCAATGATAATTTAAATGAACGGCGCGCAATGCCTTTGTGTAAGTATTCAGTATGTTCTTGCTGTACTGCTTCAGGTTTGCCTGTAATGGACAGTAACTGATTTTCAAGGCTAATGCTGAGTTCATTTTGGCTAAAGCCTGCAGTTGCAACCACGATACGGTAACGATTTTCGCCACTTTTTTCGATATTGTAGGGCGGATAATTCGGTGCATCGCTTTGCATTGCATACTCAATAAAGTCGTTAAGACGGTCGAAGCCAATGCTACGGCGGAATAATGGATGAAGATTTAAATTACTCATAATTAGAACCTCCTGAGGTCAGCAAAGTTTTAAAAATAAGAAATAAGATCTGTCATGAATATCATCGACAGGGCGAAAGATGAATTTCATCCTTACGCAAAAATAAATATAGGTGTAGGTGTTAAAATTTCAAGAATTAAAGCTAAATTTATTTAAAAAAATTTCTTAAAATACTGAAATTAAAATAGAAATAAATTATAAATGATGCGCTTGCTGTTTTTCTGAAGATACATTAAATTGTCATAACAAAACACCAGTGAAGGTGTGTGGAGTATAAAATCTGATGATTGATCTTTATTATTGGGGCACGCCCAATGGCCATAAAATTACGATTGCCTTAGAAGAAATGGCGCTGCCATACCAAATTTTCCCGATTAATATCCTTGAAAACGACCAGTTCCAGCCAGATTTTCTGCGCATTTCTCCCAACAATAAAATTCCAGCTATCGTCGATCAGAATGGACCGAATCGCCAGCCGATTTCGATTTTTGAATCGGGTGCGATCTTGCAATATCTGGGCCGTAAAACCGGTATGTTCTATCCGGTAGATGAGCTCGAGCGGGTAGAGGTGGAGCAGTGGCTGATGTGGCAAATGGGTGGCTTAGGCCCGATGCTGGGGCAGAACCATCACTTTAGCCGTTTTGCACCCGAGCGTATTGCCTATGCCACCGAGCGTTATGTCAATGAAAGCAAACGTCTGTATGGCGTGTTAAACAAGCAGCTGATCGGGCAGAAATATGTAGCCGGTGAATATTCAATTGCCGATATGGCGATTTTACCGTGGTTGTTACGCCATGAATGGCAGCAGATTCCGCTAGAAGATTATCCGCATGTGCAGGATTATATTGAGCGTTTAACCGCCCGTCCGGCAGTACAACGCGCCCTGGCGATTCAGGTTTAAATAATCATCATAAAATCACCTAAAGCATCTTCGGGTGCTTTTTTTGTGATTTCAGTTAAGATGGGCAGAACCTGTTAACTGCATCTGTTATGGCTTATCTGCTGTTATTTCTGTCGGCCTTTGGGGCGGCTACCTTATTGCCGTTGCAATCTGAAGCGGTATTACTGGGCCTGCTCATTCAAGAGCAACATTCGGTGATGGCTTTAATAGCCATCGCCAGTCTGGGCAATATTCTGGGCAGCTGTGTGAACTGGTGGTTAGGACTCAAGATCGAGCAGTATAAAGACAAGCGCTGGTTTCCGGTGTCTGAACCCAAGCTGCAGCAGGCACAGCAGATTTATCGGAAATATGGCTTCTGGTCTTTGCTGCTCAGTTGGGTGCCGGTGATTGGTGATCCAATCACCCTAATTGCCGGTTTAATGAAAGAAAACTTCGCTCGATTTCTGCTGATGGTGAGTGTAGCCAAAATCGGGCGTTATCTGTTTATTTATCTGGCTTATGCCATGTTCTAGTTTAGCCCTCACATTCTGCTGGCTGAAAACGGACTTCATCTTTCAGGCTGGATTTTTTATAGATCCAGAATTTGCGTGGTACATCGACCTGTGCACCTTGCAGCGCCTGAATCAGTTTCTGGTCCAGCGCATAACGGCCGGAGCCTTGCTGAATTTTAACCTTGTGGATGTTGCCGTATTTATCGGCTTTCATTTTGAACTGAATCCGGCGGGCATGACCATTTAACTCATCTTCGGTGACGTTCAGTTGAGGCTGGCTGCGATATTGAAACGCGCTTTTTGCGCCGGCTTGCTGCGCTTGCCAGACAGTCGAGTCAAAGCTGTAGTGGCAGTCCTGAGCAGTATCTTTTAAATCCAGATGAAAGACCTGATAACCAATCACTGGAACCGGGGTATCATCGACCAGATGTGGTTTGATTCTGGCCTGTTTTACCGCCTGGCTAATCAGCTGATCTAAAGATTTTAGCCCGGTACTTTCCTGTACCGTGACTTTGTTGATTTGCCCCGATTCATCGGCATGAATCCGTAAAATGGCCGCGCGGTTTTGCTGCTTTAAATCGGCATTGCTATAACGCAGCTGCGGAAACTCGGTCCATTGAATACGCGTGGTCAGATGGGCAGCCAACGCCGAGGTTTTTTGTACTTGCAGTTGTTCGGCAGGGGCAGCAATGGCAAGCGTGGCACTAAGCGGCAGTGCCAGACACAGACTCAGGCAAATGGTTTTTTTCATGAGGATTAGCTTGTTGTTGGGCAAAAGAAGGAACGCTGCGCAGTATTTCCTGAATCGGGCTTCAGTACAAGTCTTCCGCTATAAAAATAAGATGTTCCATCTTCATGTTTTGGCTGTTCAATAACAAGGAGAGATCCTGCTAATCTCAAAGACCTCATCTGCCGATAGAAGGCGAGCGACTTTTGCAATATTTGCTTTTGTTTTAGACAAAGATGCTTTAGAATACGTGCTCCCTTACCTGCAGGTCGTTTGTAATGGTGCAAATGAGCCGAACAGGTACTTAAAAGAGGTTGTTATGGCTAAGTTAAAAACTCGCCGTGGTGCAGCTAAACGTTTCAAAGCGACTGCTAACGGTTTCAAGCGTAAACAAGCGTTCAAACGCCACATTTTGACCAAAAAATCTGCTAAACGTATCCGTCAATTGCGCGGCTGTGTAATGGTTCACGTGAGTGACGTTGCTTCAGTTCGTCGTATGTGCCCATACATCTAAGGAGATTTATAAATGGCTCGTGTAAAACGTGGTGTACAGGCTCATCGCCGTCATAAAAAAATTCTTGCTCGTGCTAAAGGTTACTATGGTGCTCGTTCACGCGTATATCGCGTAGCGTTCCAAGCGGTAATCAAAGCAGGTCAATACGCTTACCGTGACCGTCGTCAGAAGAAACGTCAATTCCGTGCTCTATGGATTGCGCGTATCAATGCTGGTGCTCGTCAAAACGGCTTATCTTACAGCCGTATGATTGCTGGTTTGAAGAAAGCTCAAGTGATCATCGACCGTCGCGTACTTGCTGACATCGCTATGCATGACGCAGTTGCATTTGCTGCTTTAGCTGAAAAAGCGAAAGGTGCATTGGCTGCCTAAGTCCTCGTGACTTAAAAGAAGACCGCTTTATGCGGTCTTTTTTATTGCGCAGAATCAGGATCTGGATGATGAAACAGGGAAATTGTATGCAGCGAATTAATGTGGTTGGTACTTCGGCTACAGGCAAGTCGACCTTTGCCCGGGCGCTGGCAGAAAAGCTGGGACTGGCCTATATCGAGCTGGATAATCTGTTCTGGTTAGATGACTGGCAGCAAAGTGCTGATGCAGATTTTTTTGCCAAAATTCAGGCAGCCATTGAGCAGGCACCCAATGGCTATGTGATTGATGGCAACTATACCCGCACTATTCCCATTAAATGGGCACAGGCCGATACTATTATCTGGCTGGATTTACCGTTTCATAGCAATTTGCTGCGCTCTGTACAACGCGCCGTGCAGCGCGCGGTTTCACAGCAAACCCTCTGGCCTAATTCCAATAATCGGGAAACGATCAGACAGCTGTTTAGCCGCGATTCGATTGTCTGGTGGATGATTAAAACCCATCAGAAAAATCGCCGGCATTATCTGCAGCTGATGCAATCTCCCGAATATGCCCATCTGCACTGGATTCGGCTGACCTCGGTCGCTGAGGTTGAACGGTTTCTGAATCGCGTTTAAAGTCCGAAATAATAGGCCAATAAACAAATTACCACAGTAATAAGAATCAGCTTGATGACTCCAGTCGCACCAACTTTATGATGAGACGGGGCTTTGGCTGAATGCGCTGCTTGCGCATGGGTAGCCTTGTTGTCAGATGCGAACGGTTCCAGCGGATTCGGCTGTGCGACAGGCGTCAGCTGGGCGCTTTGGTAATGGTTGGCCACCTTGACAATAAATTTGGCGCTTAAATCATCCAGCTTCTGGGCAAAATGGCGCAGGTCAAGCTGCTCTTCCGGACTCAGCACTTCATTATCTGCATTATAGGGATGCTGGATTTTCTGTTGAATATCATCTTTTAGCGCTTCTAAACGGTACAGCATGCGATGTGCATAATCGGCCTGATAGTGAGTCGGTAATAAAGACAGCTGATGCGGATCAGGTGTATCTGCCGTAAGCGGAACACCATAATAGGGTAAATTCTGCTGTTCAGGTGGCTGAAAGTCGGCCGCCAGTGTATGGGAAAACAGCTCCTGCTCGGTAAACAGATGAATTTCATCCCAGTGAGCGGGTTCTAGATCGGCCTCTACCTTTTTGGCCAGCTTACTATTGAGTTCATAACGCCAGAACGTTTCCTGGCGCAGTTCAATACGCTGTGCCGATGGAAATTCATAATCATTGTCGGCGTTATACCATTCCGGCAATTCCTTGCCACAAATCCAGGCGAATTTTTTATGTGCTTCATGGCTGACAATAAAATGCGGGTAGGGCAGCAGCTCGACATTGGCGTTGGGATTTTTTTCATCGACCAGCAGACTGGCATTGTGCAGACTCAGTCGGGTTGTACCCTGGCGTTTTAAGCCTTCCAGCCAGATTTCAAAATGCTGGGCCAGCAGATGCTGGGAATTTAAATCACGAAACCAGAACATGTGCTGATTAAAAATGGGATGCGCACGCCAGCGACTGAAACTCAAATCCTGGCTCAGATATTCATTGCCATAGGTGACCAGGGTCAGTTGCTGTTTCCAAATTTGATCGAGCGCCATAGTGTTTGATCTCATTGATATTTTGATTATCTTATACTTTTTCCAAATTGCGATGCCAATCTAATTTTCCTGCAATGCAACTTCATTCTACTGTCCAAAAACTGTTAGAATGTGGGGTTTTTTAATTATATTCAAAATTTGTTGCTTTGAGAGTTACTATGTCACTGGAAGCCCTGACCACTGAAGCGCTCGCTGCCATTGCAGCAGCAGACGACCTTGCTACACTCGATCAAGTACGGGTGCAATTTACGGGGAAGAAAAGCCAGCTCGCGGAACAATCTAAGTCACTTGGTAAAATGGATCCTGAACAGCGTAAAGCGTTTGGTGCGCAAATCCATGCGGTGCGTGAAGCCATTAATACTGCATTAACCGAGCGTCAGGCAGCATTACAGCAAGCGGCATTAGAACAAAAACTTGCCAGCGAAACGGTGGATATTACCTTACCCGGCCGTGGTCAGACCATTGGCTCCATTCACCCGGTAACTCAGGTGCAAGAGCGTATTTGCCAGTTCTTTACCAAAGCCGGTTTTACTGTGGCTACTGGCCCAGAAGTTGAAGATGATTATCACAACTTTGAAGCGCTGAATATTCCAGGCCATCACCCGGCCCGTGCCATGCACGACACGTTCTATTTTGATGCGACTCATTTGCTGCGTACCCATACCTCTGGTGTACAGATTCGGACCATGGAAACCCAGCAGCCGCCAATCCGTATTGTCTGCCCGGGCCGTGTTTATCGCTGTGACTCCGACCAGACGCATTCACCAATGTTCCACCAAATTGAAGGTTTGTACGTGGCGGAAAACACCAGCTTTGCTGAACTGAAAGGTTTACTGGTGAACTTGCTGAACGAATTCTTTGAAAAAGATTTGAAAGTCCGTTTCCGTCCGTCGTATTTCCCGTTCACCGAGCCAAGTGCTGAAGTGGATATTATGGATGAGCGCGGTAAATGGTTAGAAGTGCTGGGCTGCGGTATGGTGCATCCAAATGTATTACGCGCGGCAGGTATTGATCCGGACAAATATAAAGGCTTTGCTTTTGGTCTGGGCGTAGAGCGTTTTGCAATGTTGCGTTATGGCATTAACGACCTACGTATGTTCTACCAGAATGATGTGCGTTTCTTACGCCAGTTTGCTTAAAACAAATTTATACCTCTCCCTGACCTCTCCTAAAAGGAGAGGGGTTGTCCATCGGTGACATAGGGTTCTCCCCCTTTTTTTAAAGGGGGAGTTAGAGGGGGATTTTAGAGATTTGAATTACAGGTTTTATATTAATGAAAATTAGCGAAAATTGGCTACGCACGTGGGTCAACCCAGCCATCGATAGCGAAAAACTTTCTGACCAGTTAACCATGCTGGGTTTGGAAGTTGATGATTTATCTCCAGCTGCAAAACCATTTACTGGTGTAGTGGTTGGTGAAGTGCTGACGGTTGAACAACATCCAGATGCAGACCGTTTACGTGTAACGACGGTGAACATTGGTTCAGGCGAGCCTTTACAAATCGTCTGCGGCGCGCCAAACGTACGAGCAGGTATGAAAGCACCTGTGGCAACTATTGGTGCAGTATTACCAGGCGATTTTAAAATCAAGAAAGGCAAACTGCGTGGTGTGGAATCACAAGGCATGCTCTGCGGTGCATCTGAAATCGATTTAGAAGACAAAATCGACGGTCTATTAGAACTTCCTGTGGATGCACCGGTCGGTGTCAACATCCGTGAATATCTGGACCTAGATGACAACGTGATTGACATCAGCATCACGCCAAACCGTGGTGATTGTTTCAGCATTCGTGGGATCGCACGTGAAATTGGGGTGATTAACCAACTGCCTGTGACTGCGCCTGACATTCAAGAAGTGGCTGCAAGCATTGCTGATGAAAAGAAAGTGGTTGTATCGACTGAAGGCTGTCCACGTTATTTAGGTCGTGTGATCAAGAACGTGAACACCAAAGCCGCGACGCCTGAATGGATGGAGCGCGCATTGGCACGTTCGGGTATCCGTCAGCACAGCATTCTGGTTGATATTACCAACTATGTCTTGATGGAACTGGGTCAACCACTCCATGCCTTTGATGCTGCAAAAGTGCAAGGTGCTGTGCAGGTGCGTCAGGCGACTGCGGGCGAAAAACTTGTTCTATTGAATGAACAAGAAGTAGAACTGCAAGACGATGTCATGGTGATTGCTGATGATGAAAAAGCACTGGCGATTGCGGGCATCATGGGTGGTCTGTCTTCATCGGTTACCGATGAAACCACTGAAATCTTCCTGGAATCTGCTTTCTTTGCACCGCTGCATATTGCCGGTCGTGCGCGCCGTTTTGGCCTGCATACCGATGCCTCTCAGCGTTATGAGCGTGGTGTGGATTTTGAACTGCCATTGATCGCCATGCACCGTGCCTCTCAGTTAATTTCTGAGCTTGCAGGCGGTGAGTTTGGCCCAATTACGGTGGCAGAAAATGCAGCAGTATTGCCAACACGTGACGCGATTGAACTGGAACAGGCACAGGTCGATCAGCTGCTGGGTTATAGCGTAGATTCAGACTTTATTACCGATGCTTTAACACGCTTGGGTTGTGAAGTGACGGTAAAAGCGCAAGGCCAATGGTCTGTGGTACCGCCATCGCATCGTTATGACATGGCCATTTACCAGGACCTGATTGAAGAAGTCGCGCGTATTCACGGTTATGACAATATTCAAATCAGCCTGCCGGTGATTGACACCAAACTGGCGAAGTATCAGGATCAGTTTGAAGTGGCACAGCTGCGTCAAACCCTAGTGACTTTGGGCTATCAGGAAGCAATCAGCTTTAGCTTTGCTGACCTGAAACTGGAAAAACAGCTAAATGCAGCGGTCAACCCACTGGCATTGGCGAACCCGATTTCAAGCGATCTGGCGGTGATGCGTTCAACCTTGCTGTCGAGCCTGATTCCTTGCGTACAGTACAATATTAACCGTCAGCAAAGCCGTGTGCGTTTCTTTGAACTGGGTTTACGTTTTGATTATCAGAATGCAACTTCAATTCATGACCTGAAACAGATTCCAACCCTGGCGATGATTGCGGTGGGTGCTAAAACAGCAGAATCATGGCATGGCAAGCCACAAGCTATGGACTTCTTTGACCTGAAAGGTGAAGTTGAAGAGTTGCTGGCGGCAGGTCGTGTACAGGTCGAATACGTACGTTCAGAGCGTAGCTGGTTGCATCCAGGCCAATCTGCAGAGATTCTGGTCAATGGCCAGTCAATTGGTTATTTAGGTCGTCTGCATCCATCTCTGGAAAATGAACTGGATTTAGGCACTACTTGGGTGGCGGAACTGGATCAGCAGGCTGTTTTGCAAACTTATGTATCTAATTTTACAGAATTATCACGTTTTCCGTCGGTAAGACGTGATATTGCGCTTTTAATTAGTGATAAGATTAATGTTAGCGAAATTCAGCAACTTATCGAACAAACGGGCGGCGAGCTTCTGCATTCAACCTGGTTATTCGATGTGTACACTGGTCAAGGTGTTGAAGCGGGTAAACGCTCATTGGCATTTGCACTGTTATGGCAACATCCGACACGTACGCTTGAAGATGCTGAAATTAAATCAGGTATGGACAATATCCTACAAGTGTTAGAAAACACTTATCAAGCGACATTGAGGGCTTCATGACAGCATTAACAAAAGCAGAAATGGCTGATCATTTAAGTGAGCTCACGAGTTTAAACCGTCGTGAAGCGAAACAAATGGTCGAGTTATTCTTCGATGAGATTAGCCAGGCGCTAATCTCTGGGGAGCAGGTGAAACTTTCAGGTTTTGGTAACTTCGAGTTGCGTGATAAACGTCAACGTCCAGGCCGAAATCCGAAGACGGGTGAAGAAATTCCGATTTCTGCACGCCGGGTGGTAACCTTCCGTGCCGGACAGAAGTTCCGCCAACGTGTTGGAAATGAGCAGATCGATTGATCTGCTTTTTTTATGCCGCTAAAAAAGTAAGGGCTGAGGTTCTAACGGCAGGTATTACCGTGTTCCTTGTATGTGATGATGAGATGTTGTAAGAAATATTCAGACAATAAAAAAGAGAGCCAAAAGGCTCTCTTTTTGTCAATAATCTAAGATTATTGAGCTTCAGAAGCAGCAGCGTCAACAGCAGCATCAGCAGCGTCAGTAGCAGCATCAGCAGCAGCAGCAGCAGTGTCAGCAGCATCAGCAGCAGCGTCTACAGCAGCATCAGCGCCAGAAGCAGCTTCAACAGCAGCAGCGTCAGCAGCAGCTTCAGCTTCAGAAGCAGCTACAACAGCTTCAGATGCAGCTTGGTTAGCGTCAGCAGCAGCTTCTTCAGTTTTTTTAGCACAACCAACGAAAGCTAAAGTAGTAGCAACTGCAGCAGCAATAGCGATTTTTTTGAATAACATGGCATCACTCTCTAAAAAATTGAGATTAAAAAAAACCGACGTTAGCCTGTTATATGCTTTTATTATTCCTAATTTTGTTAGGCACTAACAACGCAGGAGCAGTCTAACTGGTCTGCGAATATGCTATCACTGAGTTTTTTTAATTACTACTAGCTTGCTCTAAAAAAAGCCGAAAAAAGCCCTAAAATGCGTTGTTTTTTAACAGAAAATAACAATCAAGAGTTCAGTTTATATTGGCGAAAGGCGATTTAAATCATTAAAAACTATAGGGTTTTTTTGAAATACTTATTTATAATCATTTACTTAAAAATAAGTTTACACAGAAAACATCCAATTGTATCTTTATGTAAAGATGGTCAACCGAAATAAAAAAGCCATCGTTATACGATGGCCTTTTTAAAAAGTTTTGATCTTAGTTGCTGGCTTTACGCTTCATATGATCAAAGAACTCGTCATTGGTTTTGGTTTCTTTCATACGATCCAGCAGGAATTCCATGGCTGCCAGTTCATCTTGGGTATGCAGCAGCTTACGCAGAATCCAGACCTTACGCAGGTTGTCTTCAGACATCAGGCGCTCTTCACGACGGGTACCTGATTTCTTGATGTTCATGGCAGGGAACACGCGTTTTTCGGCAATACGACGATCAAGCGTAATTTCCTGGTTACCGGTACCTTTGAATTCTTCGTAAATCACTTCATCCATCTTGCTGCCGGTTTCAATTAACGCGGTTGAGATGATGGTCAGTGAGCCGCCTTCTTCAATATTACGTGCGGCACCAAAGAAACGCTTTGGACGTTCCAGTGCGTGAGCATCGACACCACCAGTCAGGACTTTACCTGAAGATGGCACCACGGTGTTATAGGCACGCGCTAAACGGGTAATCGAGTCAAGCAGAATCACCACATCTTTTTTGTGTTCTACCAGACGCTTGGCTTTTTCAATTACCATTTCAGCCACTTGTACGTGACGGGCTGGAGATTCATCAAAGGTTGAGGCAACCACTTCACCACGCACGGTACGTTCCATTTCGGTCACTTCTTCCGGACGTTCGTCAATCAGCAGAACAATCAGGAATACTTCCGGGTTATTACGTACAATCGACTGGGCGATGTTTTGTAATAACATGGTTTTACCAGCTTTTGGCGGCGCTACAATAATTGAACGCTGGCCTTTACCAATTGGCGCAACCAAGTCAACCACACGCGCGGTTAAATCTTCAGTGGTACCGTTACCAAGTTCCATGACCAGTTGTTCGGTTGGGAACAGTGGGGTCAGGTTTTCAAACAGGATTTTATTGCGCGAGTTTTCTGGCGTGTCGTAGTTAATCTGGTTAACTTTTAACAGGGCAAAATAACGTTCGCCTTCTTTTGGTGGGCGAATGGTGCCGGTAATGGTGTCACCGGTACGCAGGTTAAAACGACGAATTTGCGAAGGGCTGACATAGATATCGTCAGGACCGGCTAAATAAGAGCCTGCTGCAGAGCGTAAGAAGCCAAAACCATCTGACAGAATTTCGAGCACGCCATCACCAAAAATCTCTTCGCCATTCATTGCATGACGTTTTAAGATGGCAAAAATAATGTCTTGCTTACGGTTACGAGCCATTCCTTCAAGGCCCATAAACTCGGCAATCTTGATGAGTTCGCCAATCGGTTTTTTCTTGAGTTCGGTTAAATTCATAGGTGATCAGATAGAATCAAAAATTCTGGGGTACAGGTTGGAAGGGAAGCAACATTTGACCGCATGCAGGCAATAAAACGAACGCAATTGTATTTGCACAATAACAATTCAGAGGACTGATTAATTGTTTCAGAGAAAAATGTGAAAAAACAATTTCTGTTGCCGAGCGGCATTTTTGTGTTGTGTCTTTTAAGAAACGGGCGGGACGGGAAGTCCTTTATTTCTTGAGCAAGCAATATAAGAGAGAAACGCCGATTTGTCAATTTATAGACGAAAAAAATACGCTATGAAACATAGCGTATTTTAATTTTTCTAAACAGACAGGATTTAGATGTTTTCATCAATAAATGCAGTCAGTTTCGATTTTGGTGCAGCACCAATCTGCTGGGCAACCACTTCACCATTTTTGAACATCAACAGTGCAGGGATGTTACGGATGTTGTAGTTCACGGCAGTTTGTTCGCAAGCGGTCACGTCAACTTTCACAATTTTAACTTTGCCTTCATATTCAGTCGCCAAAACTTCAAGTACTGGCGCAATTGCCTTACAAGGCGCACACCAGCCCGCCCAGAAGTCAACCAATACAGGTGTTTCAGATTGAAGAACGTCTGCTTCGAAGTTTGCATCCGTTGTGTTTACGATGTTGCCAGACATGGAATGTGCTCCAAATGAATTTTTGTATAGATAGCTATATTTATTAGTATTACATAGCCATCTAGAACAATGTAGAGGAATATGTAAATTTTCGATCTTTCCTGTGAATTTGTCTAATTGATGCTCACGATGCTGATGATCGTGTCACACAATTGTCACATCTGCCGAAAATTTAAATACTCATCGAAATGTGCGCACAAATGGCTTTTAAATTGCATGTATGTGAATTACTCTAGGCACAATTCTGTATAGGTTTGTTTGAAGAATGTCTGATTTTTTAATTGATGAAGAGTTACTTGCAGCCATCGATATGGGGTCGAACAGCTTCCACCTGGCCATTGCCCGTGTGGATCATGGTGAAGTAAAAAAAGTGGCATCAATGTCAGAAAAAGTACAGCTTGCCGCTGGTTTAGATGAGAATAAAAATTTAACCGAAGCCGCACAGCAGCGCGGTTTAGCCTGTTTGGCACGCTTTGTCGGACGTTTAAGCGCTGTACAGCCGAACCGTTTACGTATTGTTGCCACCAACGCCTTGCGTCAGGCCAAAAACGGACATGAATTTATTCAAAAAGCCGCAGAAATCTTGCCAAAACCCATTGAAATTATTGCCGGTCGTGAAGAAGCCCGCTTAATTTATCTGGGCGTGTCGCACACCATGGAAAACAGTGGTCGCCGCCTGGTGATTGATATTGGCGGTGGTTCAACCGAGCTGATTATTGGTGAAGAATTCGAACCTATTCATACCGAATCTTTACAGATGGGCTGTGTGGCCTATACCAAAGCCTTTTTCGCCAAAGGTGAAATTAACCATAAAAGTTTTGACAAAGCCGTGTTTGCCGCACGCAAAGAATTATCCACCATTGCCAATACTTATAAAAATGCCGGCTGGGATACCGTAGTAGGCTCAAGTGGCACCATTAAAGCCTGCCGCCAGATTACCGTGAATATGGGCTGGAGCAATGCGCAGGAAAATCTGACCCGTGAGGGCCTGGAAAAACTCAAAGATAAACTGCTTAAATACAAGCATGTCTCTGAAATGGACTTTGACGGTTTAAAAGAAGATCGACGAGCAGTTTTGCCAGCCGGGATTGCGATTTTATATGCAGTTTTTGATATTTTAGATATTGATAAACTGGTTTATTCCGATGGTGCCTTACGTGAAGGCGTAATGTATGACCTGCTGGGCCGTTTCCAGCATGAAGATATCCGAGACCGCAGTGTGCAGGCGCTGATGGGCCGTTATAACGCCGATCCGAAACAGGCAGAACGTGTGGTCAAAACCGCGCAGCACCTGTTTGAAGGCGTAGCCGCGGAGCTGAAATTGACCAGCGATGACAGTGATTTACTGCGCCGCGCGGCCTATTTACATGAAATTGGTCTGGCGATCAGTCATGGTGGCTATCATCGTCATGGTGCTTATTTATTACAACATTCGGATATTCCGGGCTTTTCACAAATTGATCAAAACCATCTGTCGCATCTGGTTGCGCACCATCGCCGCAAGCTGCGTCAGGACGATAAAATTGATGTCAACAAGGTCGGTGGCCATAAATTAATGCATTTATGTCTGCTGCTGCGCCTAGCAGTTTTAGTCAATCACAGTCGCAGCGATCAGATGCTTCCTGCCATTGAATTGAGTGTTCAGAATGCGCAACAATGGCAGCTCAGCGTTTCGGGTGATGCTAAACAATGGCCATTGCTTGTCGCTGAATTGCACGATGAACAAGTGCAGTTCAAGAATTGGGACATTGAATTAAAAATTCATTCGGAACAATTTGTCGATTAACGTTTTGGTTAATTTAGGGATAACAGTCGACTTATGAAAAATAAAGCTGCTCAATCAAAAGCATGGACAACGGTCCAAATTGCACGACATCCAGAGCGTCCGCAATTCCTGGACTATGTAGGCGAAATTTTCACTGAATTTGATGCGTTGCACGGCGACCGTTTATTTGGTGATGATGGTGCAATGGTGGGTGGCTTGGCACGCTTCGATGGTCAGCCGGTCATGGTCGTGGGCCAGCATCGTGGTCGCAGTACCCGCGAAAAATTGCAGCACAATTTCGGCATGAGTAACCCGGAAGGTTACCGTAAGGCACAGCGTTTGCTGGATATGGCAGAACGTTTCAAGCTGCCGGTCTTTACCTTTATTGACACCATGGGGGCTTATCCGGGGGTGGGTGCAGAAGAACGTGGTCAGGCGGAAGCGATTGCTACCAGTCTTGCTCAATTATCGAACCTGAAAGTGCCGGTCGTGGCAACAGTTTTAGGTGAAGGAGGTTCAGGCGGTGCCTTGGGTATTGGTGTGGCGGACCGTGTGGTGATGTTATCTCACAGTATTTATTCAGTGATTTCTCCAGAAGGCTGTGCATCTATTTTGTGGAAAACTGCAGAAAAAGCAGAACAGGCAAGTGAAGCATTGGCACTGACTGCTGAAAAATTACAGCAGATGGGTATTGTTGAATATGTGGTTGATGAAGGTGAGGGTGCTCACTTGCAACCAGAAAAAGTCATGCAAGATTTAAAAGCCGTGTTAAAACAGGCTCTAGAAGAATTGCAACCGATGGATGCACAAGAACGATGCGAAGCACGTTACCAGCGTTTGATGAAGTTTGGCAGCGACAATTTAGGACTGGCGTCTTAACCCAGATTCAGTCTTTTCCAGAAGATACGCATTTTCTCATCGGATGTAGTGGCGGCATGGATTCTATGCTGCTGCTGCATCTGATGGCGTTTTTATGCCCGGAAAAAGTCCGGGCCATTTATATTGATCATCAATTACAGCCTTCCAGCCAGGCCTGGGGCAAATTTGTCCAGAAGTATTGTCAGACCTTCAATATTCCCTGCATCATTCAAGCGGTACAGGTCGCCGAAGGCAATCTGGAACAGCAGGCGCGCGCCGCACGTTATCAGGCATTTCAGCAGCATATTCAAACCAACGAGATATTGGTACTGGCCCATCATCAGCAGGATCAGGCGGAAACGGTGTTATTGCGCCTGTTTTCCGGTGCTGGAATTCCTGGTCTTGCCGCCATGAAAACTTTCGATTTTCGTCCTGAGCTGTCAATCTGGCGACCATTGCTATCTTTATCGCGTGAGCAGATTCAGAGCTGGTGCCAGCAGCTTTCGATTCCACATATTCAAGATCCGACCAATCAGGATATTCACTACGACCGGGCCTGGTGCCGGGAACAGTTGTGGCCGCTGTTAAACGCGCGCTTTCCCAAAATGCAGCAAAGCATTTGCCGCAGCAGCCAGCTGATGCAGGATGCCGAGCAGATTCTGACCGAAGTATTGCTGCAGGATTTGGCCAACTGTGGCGATGCCGAGCATCTGGATTTACACCGTATTCAGCAATTGTCCGAGGCACGGCAACGCCAGTTACTGTCATTCTGGATGAAAGGGGACAGCCAGTACCGGCCAAGTTTTGACATGGTGCAGCGCATTCAGCAGGAAGTGATTCAGGCCCGGGCCGATGCGCAAGCAGCTTTGCATTGCAATGGCTTTTATTATGTGCGCTATCAAAATGTCATTTACCGTCTGCCCCAGCTGGAATATTTGGCCAGTCAACAGGCCATCCCTGCGCGGGAACCAGTGTGCTGCCAGTTGGGGCAAACCCTAGATTTACCAGCCGGACAGTTTCAGTTGAATGCACCGCATCAGGTTGGTTTGTCTTTTGCATTACTCCAACAAGAATTGACTTTAAGTACGCGAGTGGGCGGAGAAAAAATCCATCTTCATGGACGTGTCGGGGCCTGGCCATTAAAAAAGGCGATACAACAGGCACAAATTTTTCCTTGGAAGCGTCATACAATTCAAATATTAAGCAGAGATAATGTTATGCTAGGGGTTTTCACGCCAAAAGGGTTTTGGCTGGCAGATTCTGCCTATTGCGAACCGGATGGCTGGCAACCGACTTTAATCTCTTAACTATAAAGAACTCAACCAAGAGTGTGAATCATGAGTGCAGTGTTAAATTGTAATATTAGTTTTATTGGTGGCGGAAATATGGCGCAGGCCTTAATTGGCGGTCTGATTGCACGTGGCATGCCTTCAACGCGTATTACAGTTGCTGATCCGGTCGAAAAAATCCGTTTGTTGCTGGAAGAAAAAGATGTACATGTGACCGAAGACAACCAGGCTGCCATTCGTGATGCCGATATTGTGGTGTTCGCGGTCAAACCGCAGGTACTGGCCAGCGTGCTGCAACCGCTAAAAGGGCAGTTTGAAGGCAAACTGGTGATTTCGATTGTTGCTGGTGCAGAAATTGCTACCATTTCGGCATTGCTCGATACCGACCGTGTGGTACGGGTGATGCCAAATACCCCGGCGCTGGTACAAACTGGTGCGCATGGTTTATATGCGCATGATGCGGTCGATAGCAAAGACCGTGAATTGGCAAGTCAGGTTTTGGCTGCCACGGGTTTAACAATTTGGGTAAACTCTGAAGCGCAAATTGATGCAGTCACGGCAGTATCCGGTTCTGGCCCGGCTTACTTTTTCTATATGATGGAAAGTATGATTCGTGCCGGCAAAAATTTGGGCCTGGATGAAAAAGTGGCAACGGCTTTAACCTTGCAAACTGCGTTGGGTGCGGCACAAATGGCAATTACCAGTTCCAATACCCCGGCAGAGCTGCGTAAAAACGTGACCTCTCCAAACGGGACCACGCAGGCAGCGTTGGAAGTGTTTGACCGTGCGCAAGTGTCGCAGAATATTCAGGCGGCGTTGGCGGCTGCCAAAACACGCAGTCAGGAACTGGCTGCCGAGCTGAGTGACAGCATTAAATAAAGTATTTAATTTTAGGAACGTTCAAGTATGGGTGCAAATTCTGCGCTAATTTTTGGCATCATCATTAACGTAGCGATTTTGCTCGTCTTCTTCCGTTTTCTCATGCAGCTGGCTGCGGTGAGTCCTTATAATCCGGTGGTGTTGTCTACGATCAAGGCCACGAAAATTGTAGATGTATTTAGCCGTATTTTCCCGACCGTGGCAAAAGGCCGGGTGAATCTGGCGGCATTGGCGCTGCTGGTGGTGCTTTATCTGCTGAAAAATTACGGCATGATGTATTTAAACGGGGCGATGCCTAATGGCCCGGTACATCTGCTGATTCTCACCTTTGTGACCATGATTCAGGACCTGCTACGTTTCTGTCGTTACCTGATTTTTGCCACCATTATTTTAAGCTGGGTAGTGATGTTTACCCAGTCACGCGGGCCTTATATTGAAGTGATGCAGGAGCTGGCAGAACCCTTGCTGGCACCGTTTCGCCGGATCATGCCGAATATGGGCATGATTGACCTGTCTCCAATTCTGGCATTTCTGGCCTTGTATATTGCTGAAATTCTGATGAACCAGGTGGCGATTGTTTTGCTGACCGGCTTCTAATAAATTCAGCTCAAGAAAAAAAGGACTCAATTGAGTCCTTTTTTATGGCTCAAGTTTTGAGGTGAAGACCTTGATATTTCGCCCAAGAGGCAAATGACCTTCAGCCCAGCCTTCCTCCGAGGAGGAAGGTGGAAAGACTTTAGTGTGCTTCATCCCAGTTCTGGCCTTTGCCCACTTCAACCACTAGCGGAACAGACAGTTCAATCACCGACTGCATCACTTCGGCCAGTTTGGGTGCCAGTTCATCGGCGACATTGGCATCGACTTCAAACACCAGTTCATCGTGCACCTGTAGCAGCATTTTGGCCTGATGGCGTGGCAGCATTTTATCTACCTCCACCATGGCCATTTTAATAATATCTGCCGCAGAGCCTTGTAAGGGCGCATTAATTGCTGCACGTTCTGCTGCTTTACGCACCATCATGTTACGGGCATCAATATCCGGGGTATATAAACGGCGGCCGGTCAGGGTTTCAACAAAGCCTTGTTCCAGAGCCACCTGACGGGTGCGCTGCATATATTCATAAATGCCCGGATAACGCTGGAAGTATTGCTTGATATAGTTCTGCGATTCTTCCCGGGTAAAGCCCAATTGACGGATCAGACCAAATTCGGACATACCATATAACAGGCCGAAGTTAACCGCTTTGGCCTGGCGGCGCTGATCTGGCGTGACATCTTCCAGGGCAATATTCAACACTTCTGCTGCGGTACGGCGGTGTACATCCTGACCATGATTGAAGGCATCAACCAGCGCGTCATCTTGCGAGAAATGCGCCATTAAACGCAGTTCAATTTGCGAATAGTCGGCAGCCAGTAATACGCGGCCTTCTGGTGCAATAAAGGCTTTACGAATTTGACGGCCAATATCCATACGTACCGGAATATTTTGCAGATTCGGATCGGTGGAAGACAGACGGCCGGTCGCGGTGAGGGCCTGATGATAACTGGTATGCACGCGATGGCTGCTGCTGTTGGCCTGTTTTTGCAAGCCATCGGTATAGGTACTTTTCAGTTTCGACAGACCGCGATATTCCACAATCAGGCTGGCAATCGGGTGCTCAATCTTTTCTAGAATGCTTTCACTGGTGCTGTATTGGCCGGTGGCAGTTTTCTTGCCGCCTTTGATGCCCAGTTTTTCAAACAGGATTTCGCCAACCTGTTTTGGCGAGCTGACATTAAACGGCTGGCCGGCCAGTTCAATAATCTGCTGTTCCAGTTGCAGCATGGTATTGGAGAATTCTACTCCTAGTTGATCCAGGAAATTCAGATCCAGCTTGATGCCGTTTTCTTCCATCTGGGTTAGCACGCGTGCTACCGGCATTTCAATATGATGCAGCAGATTGCTTAGTTCCGGATGACGCTGTAACTTTTCATTCAGCACTTCATACAGGCGATACGTCACATGTGCATCTTCGGCGGCATAATGCGCAGCTGTTTCAATCTCGATCTGGTTAAAGGTTTTCTGTTTGGCGCCTTTACCGGCAATCTGTTCATAGGTGGTGGTCAGGTGACTTAAATACAAACGTGCCACATCATCCATCCCATGACGGGTGGCGACAGAATTTAAGACATACGAGGCCAGCATGGTGTCAAAATACCAGCCCTGTAAGTGAATGCCGTGGTTTTCCAGCACATGCGCATCATATTTTAAATGATGGCCAATTTTTTCAACCGCTGGATTTTCCAGAATCGGTTTGATCTGCGCCAGCACCGCTTCACGGTTTAACTGTTCCGGTGCGCCGGCATAGTCATGCGCCAAAGGCACATAGAAGGCTTCCGTAGCATCAAAAGCCACCGAGAAGCCGACAATCTGGGCAATCCGATAATCTAGGCTGGTGGTTTCGGTATCAAAGGCAAAACGTGTGGCGGTGCTTAAACGCTGGAATAGCGCATCCCAGTCTGCCGGGCTTAACACCGTATGATAGGTGGCTTCACCTAGCTGGTCTTCACTGCTGCTGAGCTGGGCCTGATCTTCAGTAGCGACTTCTGCGGCCGCTGGGGTTTGGCTAATGGCCTGGCTGACCTGTTTGTAGCTGTTGCTGTTCGGGTTGTTCGGATGATCGAGCGACTGCAGCTGGTTCCGGAACTCCAGTTCGGTATACAGGCGGCGCAATTCTTCGGTATTTGGATCGCACAGTTTCAGGTCTGCAAAGGTCAGGCCCATGTCCAGATCACAGACAATACTGGCCAGTTGATGATCAATGGCAATACCATCGACATTGTCTTTAATATTCTGGCCAACGCGACCTTTAATTTTGTCGACATTTTCTAGAATTCCGCCTAAAGAGCCGTATTCAGTCAGCAGTTTGGCGGCAGTTTTAGCACCCACGCCCGGAACACCCATAATCCCGTCCGAGGCATCGCCCATCAGGGTCAGATAATCAACAATCTGATTCGGCCAGACGCCAAATTTCTCAAAGACACCCTGCACATCCATTGGCTTTTCTTTGAAGCTGTCTTCCAGCGTAACTTTGTCGGTCACCAGCTGAGCCATGTCTTTGTCGCCGGTGGAAATTAACACCTGATGACCTTCGGCTTCGGCGCGTTTGGCCAGCGTGCCAATAATATCGTCGGCTTCGGCACCCGGCAGCATATAAAGAGGAATCCCCAGTGCGCGAATTAAGGCGTGTAAATAAGGAATCTGCTGTGACAGTTCATCTGGCATACTTGGACGGTCACCTTTATAAATGGGTGACAGTTCGTGACGGAAGGTTGGTTCCGGGGTATCAAAAATCACCGCCATATGGGTGGGCTGGGTACGGCGCATCAGTTTCTGGATTGCGGAAATTGCCCCACGGATGGCGTTGGTATGTATACCGGTTGACGTGGTTAAAGGGGGTAAGGCGTGAAACGCACGAAATAAAAAATAAGACCCATCGACCAAGACAAATGGTGGCATTGAAAGTTTCCTAATCCAAAAAACCTGTTTATTGTACGTGATTTTACACACGCACGCTGAGTGATGATTGTATATGCAGGTTACCGAATATCTGATGAATATAAAATAAGCACTGTGCAAGTTGTTGTATGATCAGCACAATTAATAAAGGAATAAAACAAGATGCTGAGAGGGCAGAGCGAAATCCGCATGATCTGGTTGATGAGCCTGATGATTGTCGCCATCAGCGCGTGGTTTTTATCATTTCCACTGCTGACCTATGTCTGTGGTTTTGCACTGCTGATGAGTGTCATGCACTATGTCGATGCTATTCAGCAACCGGCCCAGGCGCTAGGCGAACAAAGGTTAATTGCATTTCGTGCCACCTCCAAAGTGCCGCTGTATCTCTCCTCGATTATTGCCGTGGTCGGTGGGCTGCTGGATTGGGGCTGGATGATTGCTGCTGGCGCTGCGGCCTGGATTTTCTTTTTTCTGCGCTGGCTGCGGCGTCTGGAACAGTATTTGGGCCACATTCAACAGGCCCAGCATTTTTTGCCGCAGCCGGCTTCTTCGGTACAGCCGGACATACCGCCTTTACCGTTTAGTGCAACAGCTGAAGCTACGCCAGTGCCTGCTCCCAATTTAGTCCAGCAAATCAAACACTGGATTTTTGACGGTAATCCGGTGCTGAAAACCGCGATTTCTATTCTGGTGATCGGCATTATTCTGCTGCTGCGTTTTGCCACGGAACATTGGCAGCTGAGCCTGGCCACCAAACTGGCCATGGTCGCGCTGAGCAGTGCTGCCGTGACCGGACTGGGTTATCGCCTGCAACAGCGCAATCGCAGTTTTGCTCTGGGGCTGGAAGGGCTCGGGCTGGCGGCCTTGTGTCTGACCTTATTCTTTGCCTATTACAATGCGGTGATTCCAAACTTGCTGATTGCCAGTGGCTGTTTTCTGCTGCTAATGGCCCTGACGTTATGGCTGAGTTTAAGACAGCAGTCGGTTGAACTGGCGTTAATGGCCATGGTGATGGCCTATCTTGCACCATTTACCTTACCGGTGCGTGATGCAACTGCGCCTGAATTTATTGGCTATTATCTGGTGATTAATATTGCGGTGGCCGTGCTCAGCAGCCTGCGGCCATGGAAGTTTCTGAATCAGATTGCCTTTTTAATGACCGTGCTGGTCGGTGGCAGCTATGCCTTCGTGCATGGTAGCGATACTGACCGTGACCTGATGACCGTACTGATTCTGGCACATGCCGCTATCTTTATCTGGCTGGGTTTCCGCTTTAGCCAGTTATTGGCACAGCAGGACTTAGACAAGTTTAAGCTCAAGCCGGCGCTGGATATCGGGCTGATTTTTGCTGCTCCATTGCTGGCCTATAGTGGTTTATATGTGATGCATTTTCAGGACACGGCCTGGCAGGCAGGGCTTAGTCTGCTGTTTGCACTGCTGTTCGCCGTGTTGTACCGATTGTCCAGACACCATCAAACGGTACAGCTAATTGCGCACAGCTATTTAAGCCTGACCTTAATTTTTCTGGCCTTAATTCCGCCGATTTTATTACCAGCTGAAAAAAGTGTTATGGGCTGGGCCATTGAAGGCCTGCTGATTTTCCTGTTGGGGCTGGTGCGGCAGTCCAAAATCAGTCTGTATCTGGCCATGGGCCTGCTGGTCGTGGCGGGACTGTCGAGTCTGTATTATCTGGTGGAGCTGATTGTATTTCCACGCGCCATGTTCTGGGTGCTGTGCCTGAGCTATGTGGGCGTGGTATTGCTGTCCAATAGCCGGCTGCAATTTCAGCAACAACTTAGTAGCAGTATGATTGGCTTTCAATGTCTGCTGATGTTGCTGGCGACCACCATGTTGCTGGTGCTGCTCCAGGATGAATGGTCCGGCGAGCTGAGTGCGGTGCTGAGCTTGTTGACTCTAGGTCTGGCCTATTGGGTTGTGAATGAAATCCTGTTACGCCGTCAGGCCGGGGTGGCCTGGCTATTCAGCAAATGGTCGGGCTTGGTTCCCTTGCTGCTGTTTGCGGCAGGAATTGTCATGCTGCGGATGCAACAGGGCAGTATTGTCTGGGCATCTTTCAATGAGCGGCTGTTCTTTGCCGGAGCTGGCATCATCCTCAGCCTGCTCTGGTTGAGGCCACTTTTGGGTGTGCGAACCGAAAAGGAATGGGTCAGTGCCGGTACTTTACTCAGTCTGCTACTGACCAGTCTGACTTTATTACCGCAGCAGCCGTATATTAGTATGGTGATTTTGCCGCTGCTGTTTTGCGGCTGGTGTTACTGGCAGGCACAGCCCGAATGGCAGATGTTCTGGCAGGCCCGAAGCAGTTTGCTGTTGATGCTGGCCTGGATGATCTGTTCGCAGCTGTTAAGCCAGCAGGCGTTTCATGGCTATCTGCTGCCCATCTTAAATCCTTTTGATCTGGTCAGCATCGCCATGCTGGTCGGCTTTTTATGGATGCTGTCGTTACAGGTTAAGGCCGGGCTGGACCGCAGCATGGCTGCAGTGTTGATGGTGCTGAGTTTATTGTGGCTGAGTAGCTATATTGTGCTGCGTGGCTTGCATGTGTATTTGGGGACGCCGCTGAATGAACTGGCGCTGTGGCGTAATGGCACGGTACAACTGAGTTTGACTTTACTTTGGGTTAGCCTAGCATTTGTTACCATGAGCTGGGCCAGCCGCAAACAGCTGCGTTCGGTCTGGGTCCTGGGCGGCAGTATTCTGGTGATTGTCAGCTTAAAGCTGGTGCTGTTTGATCTGTCGCATATTGGCACTTTAACCCGGGTCATTTCCTTTTTAGCCGCCGGTGCGGTGATGCTGATCATTGCCTATATTGCGCCAATGCCCGATCCAGAACAACCGGTTGAACGCTCACCCTCTGAATAGAAAAAGCCTTCTCTTGGTGGAGAAGGCTAATATTACAAAGTTTATTTTACATCCGGTTCACGTTTCAGGGCTTTTTCATTGGCATATTGATCAATCTCTGCATTTTCCAGCGGTCGGGACAGCGGATGATCGACAAAGCCCATTTTCGGTACCGGAATTTCAATCTGGTTATCGACAAAGCCATTACGAATCCGTTCCTGCATTTCATCACGTACTCGCAGGAAATTTTCCTGCTGGCACCAGATCGCAAACAGCAGTTCAATTGAGGATTCTCGGAAGGCAGTTACTGTCACCGCAGGTTTCGGATCGGCCAGCACCAATGGATATTTATTGGCCACATCCAGCAGCACTTCACGCACCTTGATAATATCTTCATGGAAATTAATGGCCAAAGTAATTGGAATCCGCCGGATCGGGAATTTGGACAGGTTGTGTACTGGCGCCCGAATCAGCTGTTCGTTCGGTAAACGCACATACACGTTGTCCTGGGTGAGCAGTTTCACCGAGAGCAGGTCAATCGAAATCACTTCACCTTCTACGGTATGACCACGAATGAGGGTAATCTGGATGGTGTCACCCACTTCAAAGGAACCTTCACCAATCAGGAACAGACCGCTGATCAGGTTGGAAGCCGAGGTTTGTGAGGCGAAACCCAACGCCACGGTTAAGATACCGGCTGCACCCAGGAAGACACTAAGTTTAAAGCCGGCTTCTTTCAGGCTGGCCATCACAAAAATCAGGAAAATAAAGTAGAAAATCCCGCGACGCCAGACCAGACTCTGATGCGCATTAAAGCGTTTCCCAATGGTGCGGATAAAGGCATTAGAGACAAAACGCGCCACCAGAAAGCCTAAGAAGCACAGCACCAGCGCCACCAGAATTTCAGTCAGGCGCTCGGTGTTGATATTGGTGAAAATCCCTTTCAGGCTATTGGTAATTTCTTTAGGGATATTGGAATCGGCCATGTCTACTCCCTAGAAGAATGAATCAAACATATTAAATAACGCCCCCGCGGTTTCACGTGGCGGATGCACATAAATCACTTCACCGGCATGCGGTGGGGTACGGTTTTCAATTCGTACCCGTGGTGGCCGGTCAGAGCCTTCGTGCAAGACTTTAATTTGGGAGGTCCATAAACGTCCGGTACTTTCACTAAAAAATAGCGGCAGTGCCGGCACCGGTACATTCATCCGGTCAAAGCGCAATTGCTGGTTGCTGATATTATGAAACTCGATAGGCGTAATGGCACGAAAAGCGCGCGGGCGTAGCTGGTGCAGCTCGGTCCGGCCATCCACCGCGGTGGCATAACAGATTTCGCCATAACGGTGATTCGGTCCAAACCAGGTATCTTTGGGCAAAATCACCGGCAAATCAAAAATCGGCTCGCGCTGGCCATCGACAAAGCCGGCAATCCATAACGGGGTACTAATGTACAGTGTCCCACGCTGGCCAGCCGGAATATAAATTGGATCGACCGGTTTAATCACCACTGAACGGTCTGCCAGACGCGGCATCAGCTGGAGTTTGTTGGTGGTCGATTTGAACATGTAGCGTTCAATTTTCACCGGCTGCGGAAAGGAAAAATTCGGGTCATTGATGCGATGCCATTGCTGTTCATAGTCATACTGCACCTGCGGACGATGATATTCCAGACGCCACTCCTGCATGCCGCGTGTTAAACGAAACAGTAGGGAGCCAAATTGCCAGGCTTTGGGCTGATGCAGCTCAAACTCGTGTTCGCCCCACCATTTTAAATCGGGCAATTCATCATGATTCAGTAATTCATTCGGATGCGGCAAGGGCGTCTTCCTTTCAATTTAAAACCATAAAAACAGACTTCACGCTGTCATAAGCTTAGAGTACACTCAAATGAGATTTTTTCATCATTATTATAATCGCTGATGCAAGTACTTAAACAATTACAAATTCCCTATAGTTTTGCAAAACGCCATGGCGTGCTAATTCGCTATGAGGGGGATCATGCTTTTATCGTGCGCCGTGAAAATACGCCGCTGCTGGCTATTCAGGAGGCGCGCCGTTTTCTCGGGCATCCGGCCCAGTTCCAGTTATGTACCGATCAGGAATTTCATCAGCTGTTAAGCAGCAGTTTTGCCGGCGATACCGGGGAATCACAACAGGTTGCGGCAGGTCTGGAAGATCATCCGGATTTACTCAGTCTGGCCGACTCGGTGCCTGAAGCCGAAGATTTAATGGATCAGGAAGATGATGCGCCCATTGTCCGGCTAATTAATGCACTGCTGTCCGAAGCCATTCGGGTCGGTGCGTCGGATATTCATATTGAATCGTTTGAAAAACGCTTATCGGTGCGTTTGCGGGTAGATGGACAATTACGTGAAATTGTACAGCCGCGTCGTGAGCTGGCGCCGTTACTGGTATCGCGGATTAAAGTCATGGCCAAACTGGATATTGCTGAAAAACGCATTCCGCAAGATGGCCGTATTTCGCTGCGACTGGCGGGCCGTGAAGTCGATGTGCGGGTATCGACCTTGCCATCTTCGCATGGTGAACGGGTGGTGATGCGTCTGCTGGATAAACAGGCCGGACGGCTGAACATGACCCATTTGGGCCTGATGCAAAATGATTATGACCGGCTAAAACAGCTGGTACATCGTCCGCATGGCATTATCTTGGTGACTGGTCCAACCGGTTCGGGGAAAACCACGACTTTGTATGCAGCACTATCGGACCTGAATGATGGCTCGAAAAATATTCTGACCGCTGAAGACCCGATTGAATATCAGCTGGAAGGGATTGGGCAGACTCAGGTCAACACCAAGGTCGATATGACTTTCGCGCGTGCTTTAAAAGCCATGCTGCGTCAGGACCCGGATGTGGTGATGGTCGGGGAAATCCGTGATCTGGAAACTGCAGAAATTGCGGTACAGGCTTCGCTGACTGGTCATCTGGTATTATCAACCTTACACACCAATACTGCGATTGGTGCCGTAACCCGTTTAAAAGATATGGGCATTGAACCTTTCCTGCTGTCCAGTTCCCTGATTGGTGTGATTGCGCAGCGTCTGGTCCGAACCTTGTGCTCGCACTGTGCCACCTGGCATGATGCCGATGACTTTGAAAAAGAACTGTTTAAACCTGTTAGCAGTGAAACCATGTTGCGCCTGCCGAAACCGAAAGGCTGTGAGCAGTGTGCGCATACCGGATTTACTGGCAGGACCGCCATTTATGAAATTGTACCGGTAGATGATCACATGCGCCGCCTGATTCATGGCAATGCTGCAGAGTATGAACTGGAAAACTATGCGCGCCAGCAATCTGGTTCGATTCGTGAAGATGGTTTGCGTAAAGTACTGGCCGGTAAAACCACAGTCGAAGAAGTGTTACGTGTCACCAATGAAGCGGCAGACTAGCAGAGCTGTAGAGCCTGTTTAAAAAAATCGTCAGTCCCTACCACAGGCTGACGATTTTTTGCATTAAGAGGGCGCGTAAGGGTGCTGTCGGATTGCCGGGATTGCGCTGGCTTTCATGAGTATAAAATGCCTGCCAGGCCTGCACCATCTCCAGGGTTAAACCTTGAATTTGCATCTGATGCACATCGGCAGCTGTGATGGAATCTAAACGCGCTTGCGCACCTTCCGGGCCGCTGCCCCAGCCAATCAGTCCCTGTCCAAAGGCCGGAAGATTCATCTGATTCGGTGTGGCTGGAACTGGCAGACGTGCCATCTCCGGATTGACCTGAGAATAAACCACAGGACGCATTTTTTCAGAAATACTCAGCTCGGCCAAGGCCAGTGTTGAGCACAGTAGCCCCAGACTGGTGATCACGCTTTTAAACATCAGGATAATTTTTTGTTGAAAATAAGAATCATTATTATATTTGAGTTACAAGCCTACGTCGATCACAATATTAGTGAGATTAATGGAAAGACTTAATAATTGACTAACACGCGATGCTGCATTAAAGGCATTGACTCGCGTACCTGTTGCTGTTCTTTCAGGTCAAATTCGACTGTAATCAGTTGCGCGCCTTCGTCCTGCACCATGGCCAGTAATTGTCCACGGGAATTGGTCGCACCAGAATGACCCCAGGTTTGACGTTTTTCGCCGTGCCAGCCTTGCTGGGCAGCACCTAAAACCTGACACTGACTGTCCATGGCACGTGCTTGTAGCAGCAGCTGCCAGTGCATCTGGCCAGTGGTGTAGGTAAAAGCAGAAGGTGCTGTCAGAAGATTGGCGCCTTGTGCACGCAGTTTTAGCGCCAGTTCCGGGAAACGTAGGTCATAGCAGACCATCAGGCCAATATTGCCAAATGGGGTTTTGGCCACCACAACGTCTTGGCCCGGTTCAAAGAATTTGGATTCCTGATAACCCCCGACGGCATCACCCACCTGTACATCAAACAGGTGAATCTTGTCATAACGGGCTTCGGTTTTTTCCGGACTGATACACAGGCTGACAGTACGTACCCGGCCATCTTCAATGACTGAACCATCCGGGCGGAATGGACACGGCAGGGTACCCGCCACCAGCCAGATTTGATGCTGATGGGCCAGTTGTTCCAGACGTTGTTGAATAGATTCAAACTGGGCTGCAGTTTCGCGCTGCTTGCCGGCAGCAAAACAGATAAAATTTTCAGGAAGAACCAGCAGTTCACTGCCGGCGGCTTTACTCTGCTGAATCAGCTGCTCGACTGTGTTGAAATTGGCTTCAATATCATTTTGCGAGTTCATCTGTGCAACAGAAACGAAAGTCATGCAGGCATTCTCCCAAACTGAAAATTATACGTTTTGCTGATTAGACACCTGTTCCAAGTTGTCCTGTTCTTTTTGTAGCTGTTTGACCAGGGGTTCAAACATATTCTGGTTGCTGTCGTTGAGTTTCATCAGGGTTTTGTGGGCATCCAGTACGGTCGAGAGCATATTGCTATGCGTCACATGCTCTTCAATCAGGGCACGGGTGCAGACACTCGGATCGCCACAGTAATTCAGAATCACAAACACCTGTCCCAAGCCCATGCTATTGGCCAGTGTGGTGATGTCCGGATTGGTCGACAGCATGACCGTCTGAATCTGATGTACCTGTTTAAGTTTCAGCCCAAGTTTTGCCAAAACACCCAAAACAGTACTGTCAATAAATGTGGTTTGAGTTAAATCGACAATGGCGCCGACCACATTGGTTTGCTGTTCAATTTTACTGAGTAGTTTGTCTAAACTGATACAAGATTGGGCACGCACTTCGCCGATCAGCTTGAAAATATGCGTTCCATCCAAACTTGCGTATTCAACATGACCTGTTGACATATAAATGCCATTTGCAGAGAAGGATAGATAAAATTATCCCATAGGGACACCACAGACTCAAGTGTCTGCTATGGACATAAGTCTAAGGATGGTTTTAAGTGGTTGATTAAGTGATTAATTCAGTCGGCACAAACTGAGGATGGCAATATCATCGGCCACGTGTTCTGGCGCTTTAAAGGACTGATTCTGCAAGTGATAGACCAGTTGTTCAAACTGTTCATTGAGTCCGCCGACATAAGGTTCAAGCGCACCATCTGAACAGATAATAAAGCGCGCCTGACGTGACAGCACGCATTCATATTCTTCTACTTCCAGGTCTTCGGTCAGACCCAAAGGGAAGCTGCTGGTGTTTAAAATTTTCGGTGGCTGATTCGGTTCAAAGATAATCGCAGGCGGATAATGTCCGGCACTGGACCAGCGCAGCTGATGGGTTTCCAGGTTTAAAATCCCGCTAATCATGGTGATATGCTTTTCAATATTTTCCTGTACCAGCATCCCGTTGAGTTTTTTCAGTAACTCGCGCGGGGTTTTGGAACGACCATGAAAAGCCGCCATCCATGACGTTAATAAACTGCTGGTTACCCCATGGCCAGACACATCGGCCAGATAAAAAATCAGCTCTTTGTCACTAATTTTCCAGTAATCGAACCAGTCGCCAGATAAATAGGCGGAAGGTTGAAACAGGGTTTCAATTTCATAATTGACCAGTTCAATTGGGTTTGGCAGTAAACGTTTTTGTAACTCTGCAGCCGAGGGTAAATCACGGCTGTCCTGATTGCGTTTATATTGCGCATCAATTTTAAGCAGGGCCTGCTGCGGTTCTGTCGGCAGTTTGCTCCAGATCCAGCCGGCTAAAGCACCTTGCTCCCAGGCTTGCGATAGGGCCAGCCCTTCATCTTCAAAGCCCAAAACAATGGTCGGTAAATTCCAGCGATGGGTTAAATAATCCTGCACATCGGCAATGGCAATGATGGTCTGATCATATAGGTCGATGTCATCTATGCGAATCATTTGCACACTGGGCAGTGTGTCAATCACCTGATCTAGATAGGGAATATCACGTGTGGGCTGAATGAAATACATAAATGTAGAATATAATCCTATGCGCTTTAGGGGATAGATGTACTATAACAATCAATGAATTACTAGGGGAAGTTGAACTTCCCGCCAGAAAGAAGTATTACAAATTATTCAGTGAGCGGTGCAACTGAATCAAAGTTTTCTTCATCTTCGATGTAGTCGTCTTCGACATCTTCAATAAATGAAATGCTCTCGGCCTCTAAGCCTTTTTTCTCGGCAATTTCAAAGTTTTTACGCTGCAGGTAAATATCACGAATAGCGGCATAGCGATCCCCTTGTAACACCTGTTCTACATCCAGAATCTGGGAACGGGCATCAATGCCGCGTAAAGCCTGCTCGGTCCAGTACAGTCCATCATGATCTTCTAGAATGTATTTTTGTGGACGGGCCTGACTGTCAACCAGACGGCTAAAACCATCACGGAAGGTACTTGGGCCAATAATCGGCAAAACCAGATACGGGCCAGACGGCACCCCGAAATAGCCTAAAGTGGTGCCAAAATCTTCATCTTCGGTTTCCATTCCCAAACGACGGGCCGGATCAGCCAGACCTAAAGTGGTGATGGTATTTACAGTAAAACGGCCCAGCGTTTTTGCTGCTCTGAGCGGACGGCCCTGAATCAGCTGGTTTACTGCATTCCATGGTTCACCCAGGTTTTTACGGAAGTTACGATAAGAACCACGCACATCGCCAGGAACTTTTTCTGTATATTGCACAGCCAGCGGACGGGCGATATTGCGGTCTAACACATCATTTAAGGCATAGACCTGACGGTTTAAAGGTTGTAGTGGATCTTTAACACTTTCCGGTTGTGCGGCATTGGCATTCACTTTCAAATCTTGTGCTTTAATATTTTTCAGCTCTTTTAAGGATTCAAAGCGTGAAGGGGCTTTGCTGGTTGCTGCAGATGAGTCTGCTTCTGCTGTGGTGCGGGTAGAACTGTCTACTGCAGATTCATTGGCAAAAGCAGGGGAGGCTATCCCTAAAGTCAGCAGGCTAATCCATACATATTGTTGTTGACGCATAAAAGATCCTAGTGCTTTGAATACTGAAAGCAAAAAAGAGAAAGCAGGGTCATTCGACCCAGCGCACATTTTAAGAGAGTATTTAAACACTTTTGGCCGAAATTTATAGCTAAAAAAGGTAAAATGAATAAAAAATAATCGGATGATTAAATTTTTTTATCAAAGGGCTTGCAAGCGTAAATATTTCGCCTATAATGCACATCCATTGGTGGTGATGTTGATAAAAACTTGTTGATAAACAAGGATTTAGCTAAAATGGTTGAGTTCTGGTTTAGGTGGTAAGTTTAGAAATAAAATCAACATTGCATGTTGACTTTCTAAAAATAGAGAGTAATAT
>NZ_VPBE01000012.1:0-88351 GCF_013418895.1 Acinetobacter sp. YH12116
CTATTGCCCTTCTTAATTTACTCAGATTCGACTCTTTGGCTTCTGCAGGTAATCTACCCAAACATCTGGAAAGTTTAATGGAGAAATCTAATCGGTATGTTATACCTGAGAGAAGAGTGAGGAGTTATCCAAGGGTTGTAAAAGGAAAACCTCAAAAATACCCAAGAAAAAGCCAGTCAATCTCTTAACTGACTGGCATTAGCACATTGCGGGCTTTTTTATGACGTCAATATTCATAGATCATTTAAAACAGATACTGTCCTGCTGTGCTAATCAGGCCATATAGCGCAATCAGAATTAAAAGAGCACCACACAGCGCCAGTACCGGCCGATAACCGCGTGACAGCGTTAAACGGTAAAAACCCAAATACAACAAAGACAAAGTCAGAAAATCCAGTACAATCCAGCTGGCGGTCAGCAAGATTAGACTATCATTAAAATGATTGGTGACCTGAATAAATTGCGGGAAAAAGGCACTAAAAAACAGAATATCTTTCGGATTGGAAATCCCGACCAGAAAACCCTGCCGAAATCCGCCTACAGCGCTGGCCGTCTCCTGTTTCGGTCCGGCCGCTGCCCGGCTTTCCTTGAGAATGTCCACCCCCAAATAGGCAATATAGACACAGCCTAGCAGCTTAATTAAATCCAGCCAGAAGGCCTGAATATTGAAGATGCCTTTTAAAATCAGCACCGAGCAGGCAATTAACAGCAAAGAAGCTAAATTAGTCCCGACAATGGTCTGAAACGCCCGCCGGTAACCACCTTTGAGTCCGGCACCAATCACCAGCATCATCACCGGGCCTGGGGTGGCAATCATGATCACCACCGCCAGACAGTACAACAGATATTCAGCCATATTGATCATCTGTGGTACTCCTGCGCTACTCTTGCTTAAACCTTAGGATGAAAAACTAGTCATCCTCTTCCAGACTGACTTTTAATAAATGCTGGCTAATGCCATCGGCACGTAAAAATGCCAGGTCATAACTCGCAGTCGCCAGTGCCAGTACCCGACGCTCAAATTCCTGCCACAGTGGTTTAACCTGCGCGGCCTGAATACCAAGACCACTGTCATCGGCCAGATGCTTGTTTTTTTCACATAATTTGAGCGCATGATATAACTTGCGGCCTGCGCTGGCATCGGGACGTAAACGCACCCGCTTTGACAGGACAAAATGCTCTACCTGCGGCAAGCGGGCAAATGGCAACATTGGTACCAGAATCTGGTCCAGCTGGGCATCCAGACGCTGCCAGACAGCCGTTTGCTGTTCGGGGGTATAGCCATTCCAGCGTATCACTTCATGATTAAAACGACGACAACCACGACACACTGAATCACCAAATACCGTAGAGCAGCGGCCTGCACACGGGGTCAATGAGGTGATTCGACGATCCGTACTCAAAATATACTCCAGAAAAGCGCAGTAATGCCGGCCTGAATGCGGCCGTATTACTTTTGGTAAAATCATAGGCGAGGATAGGCATCATAGCCGACTCTATCGCAGATTTAAAACCATATTTCTGTTCTGGATTTCTCGCTATCTGGGCACTTTCACGCTAAAATATGCCCCTCAAATTTTTTATATCACATTGGAGTACTCCATGAACGCTACTGTAGAACAGCTTGCACCTGTAGAACAGCAAGCGACCTCTGGTTGGGTTGTTGCCGCACTTTATCAATTCAAAGAAGTTCAAGATCCTGCAGATCTACAACAACGTCTTTTAGACTTGGTAAACAGCATCAACCTGTGTGGTACTCTCATTGTGGCGGGTGAAGGAATTAATGGTACGGTGGCGGGCGACCGCGAAGCCATTGATCAGGTGCATCAGTTTCTTTTAAACGAAGGCTTTACCGCGATGGAATATAAAGAGTCACACAGCGCCGACAAGCCTTTCCGCAAAATGAAAATCAAGCTGAAAAAAGAAATTGTGACTTTGGGTGTAGAGGTCAAACCACGTGATCTGGTCGGCCATTATCTGGACCCGAAAGAATGGAATGAACTGATTGCACGTGATGACGTAATTTTAATTGATACCCGCAATGACTATGAATACAAGGCCGGGACTTTTAAAGGCGCGATTGATCCACAAACTGAAACCTTCCGTGAATTTCCAGACTATGTGAAAAAAGAACTGGAACAGCACAAAGACAAGAAAATTGCCATGTTCTGTACCGGTGGGATTCGCTGTGAAAAATCCACTTCGTTATTGCTACAAGAAGGCTTCCAGGAAGTTTATCATCTGAAAGGCGGTATTTTGAAATACCTCGAAGAAACCCCGGCAGAAGAAAGCCTGTGGGAAGGTGAATGTTTCGTATTTGATGGTCGTACTGCGGTTACGCATGGTGTGGAAGAAGGTCGAAATACCAAGTGTCATGCCTGTGGTTGGCCTTTACTGCCAGAAGAAGTGGCAGAACCAAGCTATGAACACGGCGTATCTTGTAAATACTGTATTGATAAAACCACAGAAAAACAGAAAGCCGGCTTCCGTATGCGTCAATCTCAGATTGCAGCGGCAAAACGCAAACGTCTGTAATAATGTAAACCAGTACAAATAATTTTACAAAAAGCCCTATTTATAGGGCTTTTTTTACGTCTGTTCACATACCAGAATCAATTCAATACCAAAGCACCCTCTGGTACTAACAGAAGCCAGTCATGCTTAGGCTAAACTCCAAATCACAACAAAAACAATGCAGTTTTATTTTGACGTACAGATTCTCACCCATGGACAAGGATTGACTTATGCAAAGAACGATAACAACACGCTATAAACACCAATTCCGTACTGCCTTACTGCAACGAGCGCATCAGCAGCAAGATCTGCAATTGCACCACCTGAAACAGCAGCTTGAACAGCGTTCACACTTGTTTATTGTGGGGTTTGGCACCGTGCTCGGCGCGATTCTGGCAATGTTTATTGCCTATCACCTTTCCAATATCTGGAGTGGTTATCTGATTGTCGCTGTCTTGCCGCTGCTGGTGGCGTATGGGCTTCGAAAAGTCTATGTGCATACCCTGTCGCATACCACTGAGGAAGATTTTTAGTTACGTTTCAGCTCTTTACTGAAAAACCAATCCTCTTTAGCATGAAGGTCTAATTTTTAGGCCTTCTTGACTTTATGAACCTGACCGAATGGATTATTTCCATTATGGAACAGCTGGGCTACTTCGGTATTGCCCTGCTTATGTTTCTGGACAACGTATTCCCCCCTATTCCTTCCGAAATTATTATGCCTTCTGCTGGTTATTCGGCCTCACAAGGTGAATTACTGTTTGTTGGTGTCGTGGTTGCCGGCTGTTTCGGTTCGCTACTGGCCGCGGCCTTGCTGTACTGGGTCGGCTATAAATTCGAACATGATGCGATTTTCCGCTTTGTCGACCGCTACGGAAAATACCTGTTCCTAAAATCGGCCGATGTCAAAAAATCACTGGACTGGTTCGAGCAGTATGGGCATCGCATTGTCTTTGCCGGACGCATGATTCCGGCGGTACGCTCTTTAATTAGTATTCCCGCCGGCATGAGCCGGATGCCCTTCTGGAAATTCATGTTCTACAGCAGCCTCGGCACCATCATCTGGACCACTTTTCTGGCTGCGGTCGGGTTTTATTTTGGCGAAAATCAGGCGCTGATGCAGAAAATTTTTAGCCAGGTCGGCTATGTCATTATTGCAATTGTGATTGCGATTATCGGCTGGATTCTATACCGTAGGTATATGCGTAAACGCGCTTCGTGATGTGCATTGGCCTGCCTATAGGCCAAACTTGGGGATTCAATGAAACACTATTTGCTGCATTTGGCTGCGGTCTACAGCATTGCGCTGGTCCTGCTGACCATGGTTCTGGTTTATGGTTTAAATCTTGGGGTATTAACCCTTTTTCCAACACTGGTGGTAGTCGCGCTGATCAATGCCAAACATTTTGTAAAACGTGAAAAACGCCTACCGACCTCAGATGAAAGAATTCAGCTGATTTGGGGCAGCAGTGCCGTGGCCATCATTATTGGCAGCCTGTTTATCTTTTTTATGGTGCTGATGAACCCCTATGCGGAGCAGATTATTCAATCGGCTGAGAAAATGGGACTGGCCCTCATGGCAGTGTTGATGCTATGTATGGTCGCCATCCATGGTGCGGTATTTTATGCCGCCTACGTCTGGTATGCCGCTTATTGCGCCAAACAGTAATAGTTAGTCGATTTTCAGACACTGTTAAATCAAATTATCCTGAAGTAAATTCTTTCGTGCAGATGGGTGACTTCCGGACAGCGCATCTGCATAGAAAATTTAACCGTATGTAAGTAAGCCCTGCTTTTCGTCACCAGAAACCGACATAAGTTATTTATCTTAACGTGAAAGGTGCAATTCTCCTGCCCGCGCTAGGTGCTGTCTGATCTAAGTTAAACCTCAAGAGATCCGCTTGATCTTAATTTTTTGATTCATTTTACTTAGATCATCATCAGCCCCAAGAGGATACAGACATGACGAATCCAGAAATAGAAACCCAGCGCCAGCAGGAACAAAAACGCGAACAGGTCAAACAGCTGCCAAAACAGCAGCAGCAACAGCTGAATGCCAACCCAAAAACCGGTGAAACCGGCACCCATCCGGTGGGTACCAGTGTCGGTGCGGTCGGCGGTGCAGCCACAGGTGCCGCAGTCGGGGCTACCACCGGCCCAATTGGCGCAGTGGTCGGAGGTACCATTGGTGCCGTGGTGGGTGGTCTGGTTGGTAAAACCGCTGCAGAAGCCGAAAACCCGACCGAAGGTGATGAAGATATTTACTGGCGTGAACACAGCCAGAGCCAGCCTTACTATACCAGCCTGCAAAACACACATCCGGACTTAAGCTATGAGCGCGATTATCAGGCCGCCTATCGGGTCGGTTATGCCCAGCGCTCACGCTATGAACCGGGTACACGCTTTGAAGATGTAGAACCCGATTTACGCAGCGAATGGGAGTCCACCAAGGGCGATACCCGTTTGGCCTGGGAAGATGCCAAACATGCGGTGCGTGATGCCTGGAACCGTATGACCCGCTAATGTAATCCGGCTATAAAAAAACACCTCCGAGGAGGTGTTTTTTTATTTATTCGGTTTGCATCAGTTTGGAGTGTGATACATCAAATACAGTTCATTAAGGTTGTCCGGAATTTCTTCCGCCAGCTCATCCATTAACTGACCATTACGACGGAAGCTTTCCATTTGCGGGTCTTCTTCATCAATGCCGCTAAACACCATGATTGGTAAAGTCAGATCTACCAGCTGTTCTTCAAATTCTGGCGTGAACCAGGCTTCTTCATTCAGGAACATGGCATCCACAAAGCCCACACTCCAGTCGCCCAAGCTCGATTCTACATCTGCTTCTTCAATTTCGAATGGAAATTCAATGCCTTCTTCATTGGCCAGGTTTTGACGAATGGATTCGAGCCAGGTTTTCACCTGCGCTACGATTTCTGCCGGCACTTTTTTCTGGTTGCCTTCAAATAGTTCATCCAGCCATTGGTCAAATTGCGGGCCGACTGCAATGGCACACAAAAAACCATGAGTGGCAGCAAAATCTAGACCGTATTCGTTCTGGTCACCATCTAGATATTCACTCAACAGGTCTAAATCTAAAGCACTCATCTTAAATCCAAAAATCGTCTATACAAGGTATAGCATAGCATTTTCCGAAGACTTTACTGAACCCAAATTTCAGTCATCTTCGTCGTCAAAATCATCTTCGTCGAAGTCATAATCAAAATCCTTGAGATCACGCTCCAGTCGACGCTGTGCCAGCAGATCATCAATCAGGCGACGTTTTTCTAACGATTCTTTCGCACTGATTTTACCTGCCGCTTCATCGAAGCTGACATCATCATCACCGTAGTTATCATCTAGTTCAAAATCTGTTGAAGACACTAAAACTACCTCAGAATGAAAAAATGTGAATGGGTTTAGCCGCTATTTATCTGCCTTTGAAAAAGTTGTCAAGTTTTATTTATATTTTTTGTTTTTCCCGACTATTTTTGGCTTGTATTTCGCGCTAAAATTTGTGTATTTATGAAGACCTTATCTGAATAAGTATAGTTTAAAGCATATGACAAGAATATTTCGCGGACAAAACGGATGCCAGACTTGAAAACCGGGCAAGATGCCCCATATTCCTATTCAGTTTTGCTTTCAAACATTTTTATAAAATCATGCTTGATTGATCAAATCAGAAACTTTTACAGCAAATTGTGCTATCATGCACGGTTTTTCACTGCCACAGATTCAACGAAGAGTAAGCAAAGATGAGCGATATGACTTCCCCTACTTCGCAAGTAGCGGCTCTGATTAGCCGAGGCAAAGAGCAAGGTTACCTAACTTATGCCGAGGTTAACGATCATCTCCCAGACTCAATCACGGAAAGCGAACAGATTGAAGACATCATCCAGATGCTTCAGGACGTGGGTATTCCTGTGCATGAACGTGCACCTGAATCTGATGATGCGATGTTCGAAGACACCACAGAAGCTGCAGATGAAGTCGCTGAAGAAGAAGCAGCGGCAGTACTGGCTTCTGTAGAAAATGAGCCTGGCCGTACCACGGACCCTGTGCGTATGTATATGCGTGAAATGGGGACCGTTGAGCTGTTAACGCGAGAAGGCGAAATTAGTATCGCGAAACGTATTGAAGAAGGCATCCGTGATGTGCTGCATTCAATTGCGTACTGGCCAAATGCCGTTGAAGTGGTTCTACAAGAATACAAAGATTATGAAAATGGCGAACGCCGCCTGGCCGATCTGCTTTCAGGTTACTTAGATCCGGAAACCGATGAAGAAATTCCGGAAGTGCTGGAAGATGAAGCCGTGCTCGACGATGAAGAAGAATCGAGCAGCAAGAGCACCAAAACCAAAGATGTCAAACTTGATGACGACGATGAAGAAGAAGAGTCAGAATCGGATGATGATTCTGAAGCGGATTCTGGTCCGGACCCTGAAATTGCCAAAGTACGTTTTGCCGAGCTGACTGAAGCCTGGAAAAACGCCAAAGACGTCATTGCAAAGCATGGCCGTAACAGCAAAGAAGCGGAAGCTGCGTTACAGGCTCTGGCCAGCGTGTTCATGATGTTCAAATTTGCGCCGCGCCTGTTTGATATTATTTCAGAAATGATTCGTGGCACGCATGACCAGATTCGTGCAGCAGAACGTGAAGTAATGCGTTATGCGGTACGTCGTGGCCGTATGGACCGTACCCAGTTCCGTACGACTTTCCCGGGTCAGGAATCTAATCCGGCATGGTTAGACGAACAGATTGCCAAAGCTCCTGCAGAGATGAAAGGCTACCTGGAAAAAGTACGTCCTGATGTACTGGCCTTCCAGCAAAAAATTGCCGACATCGAAAAAGAGCTGGGTCTGAATGTTAAAGACATTAAAGACATTGCCAAACGTATGGCAGTGGGTGAAGCCAAAGCACGTCGCGCCAAGAAAGAAATGGTTGAAGCCAACTTGCGTCTGGTGATCTCGATTGCCAAGAAATACACCAACCGCGGCTTGCAGTTCCTGGATCTGATTCAGGAAGGTAACATCGGTCTGATGAAAGCGGTAGACAAGTTTGAATACCGTCGTGGTTACAAGTTCTCGACTTATGCGACTTGGTGGATTCGTCAGGCGATCACACGTTCGATTGCCGATCAGGCACGTACCATCCGTATTCCGGTACACATGATTGAAACCATTAACAAGATTAACCGTGTTTCTCGTCAGTTGTTGCAGGAAATGGGCCGCGAACCGACACCGGAAGAACTCGGTGAACGTCTGGAAATGGACGAAGTGAAGGTACGTAAAGTCCTGAAAATTGCCAAAGAGCCAATTTCCATGGAAACGCCAATTGGTGATGATGAAGATTCGCATTTGGGTGACTTCATTGAAGACAGCAACATCACCTCTCCGGTCGATGCAGCGACTTCAGAAGGCTTAAAAGAAGCAACACGCGAAGTGCTGGAAAACCTGACTGAACGTGAAGCCAAAGTCCTGAAAATGCGTTTTGGTATTGATATGCCAACCGATCATACTCTGGAAGAAGTCGGTAAGCAGTTTGATGTGACCCGTGAACGGATCCGTCAGATTGAAGCCAAAGCCTTACGTAAATTACGTCACCCTTCCCGCTCTGAACACCTGCGTTCATTCCTGGAAAACGACTAAGTCAGCAGCGGCTTGAATTGGGATCAATCCATCCCCATTTAAGTAGCAATGCCAAAACGCCTGCGCCTTGCAGGCGTTTTCAATCTTTTGAGGTAATTATGATTGACCGCACTCCCTCTCGTGAATTACAAGAGCATCTTTGGGTTTTTCCGATGGATTACCCGATTAAACTGATTGGTCTGGCCGGTGCAGAGCTGCGTCAAGCGGTGAACGATATTTTCGTGAAACACTTCCCGGACTTTGATGGCGACAAAATGACCGTGACCCCGTCGCGTACCGGTAAATACCACTCGATTACTGCACAGCTGCGTTTCGAGGAGCTGGAACAGGTACATGCGGTCTATGCCGATTTAGCTGCCTGCCCGCTGATTAAAACCGCGCTTTAAGTTTCAAAAAAACACGCTTCATGCGTGTTTTTTTATGGCGTACCGTGCAAGCGCAGTAATTTAAAGCAGGCATACTCCTATTCCTATTCTGAATCATTATAATTCACATCAGCAGATTTCATTTTTAAGGACGCAGCCTGTGACCGATGCGCTTCAAAAACCGACCCTCATTATTCGCCAGTATTCGCAATTAACACCGTATCAAGACCGCTTTTTAGAGATGAAGCAGTTGACTGAACAGCGTGATGCCAATACCCCCGATGAGCTCTGGATTTTGCAGCATCATGAGGTGCTGACCCAAGGTCAGGCCGGCAAGGCAGAACATATTCTGATTCCCAGCCATATTCCGGTGGTACAAACCGACCGTGGTGGACAGGTGACCTGGCATGGTCCGGGCCAGCTGGTGGCGTATTTCCTGTTTGACCTGAACCGTTTGGGCTGGAATGTCCGCACGCTGGTATCGTATGCCGAAAACCTGATGATTGCGCTGCTCAAAAAATATGGCATTGAAGCTTATGCCAAAGCAGATGCGCCGGGTGTCTATGTCGCGGAGCGTAAAATTGGCTCATTGGGCTTTAAAATCCGCAAAGGCCGTAGTTACCATGGACTAGCGCTGAATATTGACTGTGATTTGAGTGGTTTTCAAACCATTAACCCCTGTGGGTATGCCGGTCTGGAAATGGTGCGCATTCAGGATTTAGTCCCAGACTATCCATCGTTTGAAACTTTATGCCGAGATATCATTGAAACTTTAGAGCACAGTGGTTACTTTAGTGAGGTTCAAACCATTCAAGCCTAAATGACTTTACTTTTGAATAAGAAATAAATTAGAGTATTTACTCTAAACCTAATAATAGATGTTAACAAAGGGACTCAGCGAGTGATTTCAAGCAAAACCGTGAAGCCCGCTTTGCAACAGGCCTATGTCAAACTCATGATGGATGTGATTGGCAGAGGTCTGGTGATGGCAAGCCAGGTCGATCAAGAAATAAAACAGGAAGTTGCAAAGTTTCCCGCAAATTTTATCCTGTCCATGAAAGTGTTTCCCAATGGACCTGCGTTCATTGCCCGGGTGACTGAAGATCATCAGCTCGAACTGCTGCCTGAACTGGATGGCAAACCCGATCTGGTCATTACCTTCAAGCATCTGACCCATGCCTTTTTGGTGTTCTCGTTTCAGGAAAGTACGGCACAGGCCTTTGCCCATGACCGCATGATTGCCGATGGTGACCTGTCTTATGCCATTCGTCTGGTGCGTTGCCTGAACAAAATGGAAGCCCTGATTTTGCCTAAACTGCTGGCAGAGCTGGCCATCAAACAATACCCATCCGAACTTAACTTAAAAGAAAAACTCAGCGGAGCTGCCCATATTTACCTGAAAGTGGCTCAGTCCTATTTCCAACGGAGTGCATAACATGGCGAAGCCTTATTACGAATTTTTTTGTCCAGTCAAAGTCATTGCCGGCAATGCCGCACTGGAACACATTCCGTTTGAATTGGTGACTTTAGGTGCGAAACGCCCGCTGATCATTACCGACAAAGGCGTCCGTGGTAATAACCTGCTGGCCCCGGTTGAGGCGGCTTTTGAATCAACCGATGCTGAAATTGGCTATATTTTTGATGATGTGCCGCAGGATTCAAGTCTGGACACGGTACGTAAAGCCGCGCAGCTGTATCGTGACCACAACTGTGATGCCATTATTGCAGTGGGTGGTGGTTCGGTGATTGACACCTCCAAAGCCACCAACATTCTGGTGACGGAAGGCGGCGATGACCTGCTAAAATATTCCGGTGCGCACAACCTGCCAAAACCGTTAAAGCCCTTCTTCGTGATTCCGACCACCTCAGGCACCGGTTCAGAAGTCACCATGGTCGCCGTGGTGTCAGATACTGAAAAGAATGTCAAAATGCCATTCGCTTCTTATTACCTGATGCCACATGCCGCGATTCTGGACCCGCGCATGACCCAGACCCTGCCACCGCATTTAACGGCAATGACAGCTATGGATGCCATGACCCATGCGGTTGAAGCCTATAGCTGCATGGCCTCGAATCCGATTTCGGATGCCTATGCCACCGCCGCGATCAAGAAAATCAGCAATAACCTGTTTAAAGTGCTGGATAATCCAAGCGATGCCTATGGCCGTCTGGAACTGGCGCAGGCCTCGACCATGGCTGGTATTGCCTTCTCCAATTCGATGGTGGGTCTGGTGCACTCTCTCGGTCATGCCTTAGGTGCAGTGGCGCATCTGCCGCATGGACTGTGCATGAACCTGTTCTTACCGTATGTGCTGGAATACAACAAAGATGTCAATGGCGACAAAATTGCCGAACTGCTGCTGCCATTGGCCGGCCCGGATATTTATGCCCAGACTCCGGCGCATCTGCGTGCCGATAAAGCCATTGCTACCCTGCTGACCATGCGCGACCGTCTGTATACCATGACCAAATTGCCACGCACCTTGAGTGAAACCGGCAAGGTTACAGAAGCGCAGCTGGATGAAGTGGCCGAAAAAGCCCTAAACGATGGCTCGATCATTTACAACCCGAAAGAAGCCAGTCTAGAAGATTTGAAATCTATCTTAAAAAAGGCTTGGTAATTTCCAGCAAATAGGCGAATATAGCCAAAATTTCTAGAAGCCTGATGTTTTTTTAAGCATCAGGCTTTTACTATACCCAAGAAAAAGTTCTTATTTATTCAGATGATTGGCATATTTTCTGCTAAAAATTTCTGAAAAAGTTACTGACAAAAGCAACCATTTTGGAGTAGATTGGCGGACTTTTGTTTTATTGATAGGGGGGATCGTTCGTCTCAAACGATCCTTAGGAACATGACTGATCCTTGATCAACGATTAAGAGGATAACGCCGTTGACAAATATCTCTGGGACTCAATCGGCAGCTAAACTGCAAAAAACGCTAGGGCTCTGGCACATCATTATTATTGGTTTAGCATATATTCAGCCAATGACCTTATTTGACACTTTCGGTTTAGTATCGGAAGAAAGTCATTTTCATGTACCCACCTCGTATATTTTTGCCTTGGTTGCAATCTTGCTGACCTCGTTAAGCTATGGTCACATGATTCGCCGCTACCCATCTTCGGGTTCTGCCTATACTTATGCGCAGAAATCCATTCACCCCAATGTCGGCTTTATGGTGGGCTGGTCGTCCTGGCTCGACTACCTGCTGTCGCCAATGGTGAATATTATTCTGGCTGTGATTTATCTGGAAGCGCTATTCCCGGATGTCAATCATTGGGTCTGGGTCATTGTGCTGACCGCGTTTATGACCGGCATCAACCTGCGCGGTGCGCGTTTTGTCGCCAACTTCAACAGTCTGATTGTATTTATCCAGCTCCTGGTCATCGCGATCTTTACCTGGATGGTATTTACCAAACTGCAGGCCGGTTTTAATGCCGATGGCCCGATTAGTGCCGAACAGCGTTATCAGCTCTGGAGCCTGGAACCATTCTGGAATGAGCTGACCTCAGTCGGTGCGCTGATTACCGGTGCTACCTTACTGTGCTTCTCCTTCACCGGTTTTGACTCGTTAAGCTCGCTGGCAGAAGAAACCAAAGATACCGAAAAGACCCTGCCAAAAGCGATTTTCCTGACTGCGTTAATTGCCGGGATCATCTTTATTGTCAGCACCTACTTCATGCAGATTTACTTCCCGAATGAACCGGGCAGCTACTTCAAAAATATTGCTGAAACTCAGCCAGAAATTCTGATGCTGGTGGGTGGTTCACTGTTCCAGTCCTATGTACTGACCTTTGCAATTGTAACGGTGATGGCTTCGGGTATTTCTGCACATGCTGGTGTATCCCGCTTAATGTACGTGATGGGCCGTGATGGCGTGATTAACAAGAAAATCTTTGGTCATATCAGCCCTCGTAACTTCACACCGTCTTATAACATTCTGATTGTGGGTGCGGTGGCCTTAACTGCGGGCTTTATGGATCTGGATTTCGTGATTTCCCTGATCAGCTTTGGTGCCCTGACTGCATTCAGTTTCGTTAACCTGTCAGTCATTTCACGCTATGCGCTACGTGATGGCCGTACCCGCAATGTTAAAGACATTCTGAACTTTGTGGTGGTGCCGCTCTGTGGTTTTATCGCGGTGTTTGCACTGTGGCTTGAAGTTGATGAAACATCATTGAAATATGGTTTATGGTGGGCAATGGCCGGTATTTTATACCTGGGTTATAAAACCAAAGGCTTTAAACACCCTGCGCCACAACACAATGAATTTGACGATAAACTCTAAGTTTAAGTCATTCAAAAAGGTGCTTCGGCACCTTTTTTGTTTCCACATTTCAGGTCAAGTTTTGACGGCTTGATCCTGCTCACTGAAAAAATAAATAGCGATAAAAAAACCAAGATCAGTGATCCTGGTTTTTTATTCTTCGCGATGATCTGCCCTAGCTTAAAGGCTGGAAACCCTGCTGACGCCAAGCTTCATAGACAATGACCGCTGTGGCATTCGACAGGTTTAAACTGCGAGAATTTTCTGCCATCGGCAAGCGAATCCAGTGCTCTTGTGGGAACATCAAACGCACATGCTCAGGCAAACCGCGGGTTTCTGGTCCCATCAACAAGGCCACAGGACGGTTTAAATCCGAAGTATGCGGGGTTTCTGTCCCCTTGGTGGTTAATGGATACACCGCATCCACACCTACGCCTTTACTGGCCAAATCGGCCAGACAGTCTTCAATTGAATCCCACAGTTGCATCCGCGCCCATTCGTGGTAATCCAGACCGGCACGTTTCAGCTTTTTATCATCCAGCTCAAAACCCAGGGGCTTGACCAGATGTAACTGAGCACCGGTATTGGCACAAAGCCGGATAATATTACCGGTATTGGCAGGAATTTCAGGCTCATATAACACAACGTGGATCACTTTTTACTCACTATCTGGTTGATTTAAGCAATTAAACTTTCTTGATGGGACAAGGATGCTGTCAGGGTTAAAGCGCTACGCAGTATTGCCCTTTTGCATCTCCGGCAACCATGATTCATCATAGCTGCCACTTGACAGGCGTAGCCTTCGTCTTGCGCTCGGGCAACACGTTGTGTTGCTTTGTCCTCTTTACTCAGGCGCAGCCTTCGCCTTGCGCTCGGGCAACACGTTGTGTTGCTTTATCCTCTTTACTCAGGCGCAGCCTTCGCCTTGCGCTCGGGCAACGCAGTGCGTTGCTTTATCCTCGCTCATGCCATTGCAGTTGTTCGCGCAGCTTCACCACTTCACCAATAATGGTCAGGGTGGGCGCCTGAATTTGATGTTCAGTGACTTTAGATGCAATATCCGCCAAAGTCCCGACCACCACTTTCTGCTCCGGTGTGGTGCCTTTAGACACCAAGGCCACTGGCATATCCGGACGCTGGCCATGGGCAATCAGTTTCTGGCAGATTTTTTCCAGTCCCACCAGTCCCATATACAGCACCAGAGTCTGGTTTTCATAGACCAGCTCGCTCCACGGCAGTTCCGGTGAACCTTCTTTTAAATGCCCGGTCAGGAAACGTACGCTTTGCGCATAGTTGCGATGGGTTAAAGGAATACCGGCATAAGCTGAACAGCCCGATGCTGCGGTAATGCCCGGCACCACCTGAAGAGCCACTCCTGCAGCAAACAGCTCTTCAATTTCTTCACCGCCACGGCCAAAAATAAACGGATCACCGCCTTTTAAACGACAAACACGTTTACCTTCCTGCGCATACTTGACTAGCAAGGCATTAATGCCCTCTTGTGGCACAGCATGGTTGGAACGTGCTTTCCCAACATAAATTTTTTCAGCATCACGGCGGCACAGCTCCATAATCGGATCAGACACCAGACGGTCATAAATCACCACATCGGCCTGCTGCATCAAGCGCAGTGCTTTTAAGGTCAACAGCTCCGGATCACCCGGACCGGCACCGACCAGATACACTTCGCCTTTTGGCGTGGTCCATTCCTGCAAGGCCTGCTCAATCAAACGATTGGCTTCTTGCAGATTGTCATTAAAGACCTGCTCTTTAAGCGGACTGGCATACAGGTTTTCCCAGAAAATCCGGCGTTCATCCGGATTCTGGATTTTGGCCTTAACCGCAGCACGCCATTGACCGGAAAAACTCGCCAGTTTGCCCATGCCATGCGGAATACTGGTTTCCAATTGGGTGCGAATCTGGCGCGACAACACCGGCGATGCACCATTCGTGGCCACTGAAATCAGCAAAGGCGAACGGTCGACAATGGCCGGCACCATAAAGCGGCAATGTGGCGGATCATCGACACTATTGACCAGCACATTTTCAGCTTCACAGGCCTCAAACACCTGACGGTTGATTGCTGCATCATCAGTGGCGGCAATCACCAGACGATACTGGCGCAGCGGAATTTCAGTATTGAAGGCAGCAGCCTCATAATGCCCCTGGCTCTGCTGGACCAGTTCCAGTAAAGCGGCATCAATGTCCGGCGCCACCACATCAATAATAGCGCCTGCTTTTTGCAGTAAACCGGCTTTACGGTAGGCAATATGGCCGCCACCGACAATCAGACAGCGTTGCTGTTGCAACTTTAACGAGATTGGAAAAATATCCACACACTACCTCAGTAATTTAGTTCTGATTGTCTTAAGCAAATTTTGTGCACAAATTGGTGCATCCTGTACATCGACCTGAATTTAGTCGATATATTCTGCACCACCCATGTACGGACGTAGCACTTCAGGCACTTCAATTGAGCCATCCGCGCGCTGATAGTTCTCCATGACTGCCAGTAAAGTACGACCTACAGCCAGACCTGAACCATTCAAGGTATGTACAAATTCAGTTTTCTTCTGGTCGGCACGATAACGCGCTTTCATACGACGCGCCTGGAAATCACCCATGTTGGAACACGAAGAAATTTCACGATAGGTATTCTGACTTGGCACCCACACTTCCAGGTCATAGGTTTTGGTCGCACCAAAGCCCATATCACCACCACACAGGATGATTTTACGGTACGGCAAGCCCAGCGCCTGCAAAATGCCTTCTGCATGACCGGTCAACTCTTCCAGTGCCTGCATAGAATCTTCAGGTTTAACGATTTGCACCATTTCTACTTTATCAAACTGGTGCTGACGGATTAAACCACGCGTATCACGGCCATAAGAACCGGCTTCACTGCGGAAACATGGGGTATGCGCAGCATATTTCAGCGGTAAACGGTCGGCATCAATAATTTCGTCACGGACAAAGTTGGTGACTGGCACTTCCGCGGTTGGAATTAAATAGAACTCTTTTTCGCCCTGCAGCTTAAACAGGTCTTCTTCAAATTTTGGTAATTGACCGGTACCACGTAAAGAATCGGCATTGACCAGGTACGGCACATAGGCTTCGGTATAGCCATTTTTCAGGGTATGCGTATCCAGCATAAACTGGGTTAAAGCACGTTGCAGACGCGCCAATGGCCCTTTTAAAACGCTAAAGCGAGAACCGGTCAGTTTGGTGGCAGTTTCAAACTCCAGACCGCCCATCCATTCGCCTAAATCGGTATGATCTTTGATTTCAAAATCAAATTCGCGTGGTGTACCCCAGGTCAGGATTTCCACGTTATCGGCTTCATCTTTACCTTCCGGCACAGATTCATGTGGCAGGTTGGGAATGGTCAGTGATTTGGTTTCAATTTCTGCCTGTAATTCATTTAAAGCCACTTCGGCTGCTTTAATTTCATCACCAATGGCTGACATACGTGCCATGATTTCTGAAGCATCACCACCGGCTTTTTTAATCTGACCGACCTGTTTGGCACCGGCATTACGTTCGGCCTGTAGAGCTTCCGTTTTGGACTGGATTTCTTTACGGCGAGCTTCCAATGATGCCCATTCTTCTACATTGAGTTGCACACCACGTTTTGCCAAGGCTAAATTTACAGCCTCAATATTATTTCTGAGTAATTTCGGGTCGATCATAGCCAATCTTTTGTAAAGAAAAAAACTGGCTATAGTGTAAGCGCTTCGGGTTAAAAAATACAGTAATCCGCTTCACGGCTGGGGCTTATTACAGCAATCTGGCGCAGTTTTTCACAATTTACTGGGCCGGATACTTCGGCAAACTTGGCAGATATTCAGCTTTAATCAGTTTGTCCACCGCATAATACGGCAGCTCCAGTTCCGGCATGCCTTCTGCATAGGAAGCCAGCTCATACAATGGATAGACAAACACCAGTCCATTGGCACCATAATAGAAATTGTCACTCAGTCGCAGTTTGTCACGCTGGATGTTGTGCTCATTCAGCCAGTTGTAATTATGGTTAAACAGTTCTTGTACTAGTTTGGCTTCACTATTCGGCAGTAGAATATCCTGCAAGGCCAGACGTTTCTTGCTGTTTAAATCAAAGGTCACAAATTCCTGATGATGCATACCATGCGCCGCCCCGGCCGGATAACTATAGCTTTGCATGCTAAAGGTAGCCAGACGGCCATGCTGGCCAATATAACGTACATAGGTAGAACTCAGGCTAAGACGGTTAGGCTCCTCTGTGCTATTGGCCTCTGATGCTGACGATGCTGACGATGCTGACGATGCTGACGATGCTGACGATGCTGACGATGCTGACGATGCTGACGATGCTGACGATGCTGACGATGCTGACGATGCTGACGATGCTGACGATGCTGACGCAGTAGAAGCGGCATCTTCACTAAATGCAATCGGGTCAGCCTTTTTAATCCGCTGCATAAAATACGCATTGATCCACGGCACATTGGTATTGACCGTCTGAATATCGTATTCGGTACAGCCCTCTTCATCACAGCGCTGCTGCTGTTTCAGTTCCACCGGTACCACTTTGGCCTGAATCACGGGAATGGCAGCTGCCTGAGTCTGACTTTGCTCGGCCTCCACCTGAGGTGCGGCATCCTGCTTCGGCTGACAGGCGCTTAGCATTAACACCGTGGTCAGTGCGATGGTCGTGGTGAGCAGATTTGATTTCAGATGTTGCATTGCATTTCCCCCTATGTTCATGCTGCAATTTTCAGCAGTTTTTACCCCGCTAAGGCGTTGTATACGCTCAATTTAGCTATTTACCACTATATAAAACTCCTGCTGTTCGATCCTAGAGCAGTTCTGTAACCTGCGATAAAAAATGAAAAATCAACCAAAAACCACCCGCAGCAGTACATACCAAAATTTATAATATTCCATTAAAATTCATGATGATAATTTTAAAATAAAATCAAATCCTGACTGCACCCTAATCGTGCATCTGCGGCCTATTCAACGGGAAAAATAAATTATCCCAAGATTTATCCACAGAAATTGTGGATTCTTTCACAGGGCAAAAGCAGACAGATCAGCCGTGATTCTGATTAACCCTTATTTTTGGTTAATTTTTAACCATTTTTAAGGAGGAGAATTTTTATTCTCATTTCGTGCGTATCTGCATGACCTAACTCGCTCAATTGACTTTCCGTTCAATCCTGCCATTGGACGATTATTCACCTAAAAATAAAGGAACCATTAAAATGGCTCCTCTATGTTTTTGCTTTCACAGATAAAATCTTTTTAAGAAATGATCATCATCCCTTATTGATCAATAATATCCGTGCCTTTTGGCGGGGTGAAATTAAAGGTCGAGTTGGCAATGTTCGGGTTCACCTTCACATTGTTAAAACGCACATAGGTGGTTTGACCCAAGGAATCTTCTAGAATCATCAGGCTTGGTGCTTTGTTGGCACCGAAACTGATGGTCAGACTCTGGAAAGCACCGTCATCACTTTTTGGATACAGGGTGTAATAGGTTTTGCCTTTGTTTGGCTGGGTCACCCGGTATGACTGCATAATCTGGTTGGTATTGCCCGATAATAACAGTGCTGGCGTATTGGCAACCTGCTCATCCAGGTTTTGACGCACGGCCTGCTGCAAGTCCGGGTCATAAATCCAGACGGTTTTCCCTGAGGTCACAATGGTCTGTTTGGCCGGACTGGTGGTTTCCCAATAGAATTTACCCGGGCGCGCCACTTTCATTACGCCTTTAAATTCCTGATTCATATGCTGGGCAGTCAGGCCCTTGTTTTTAGGCGCTTTGCCGCTGGTTTTGGTGGTCTGCTCAAAGTTAGCGGTCATACTTTTAATATGACTCAATTGTTTGACCAGATTGGCAGTGGCTTGCTGCTCCGATGCTGCCACAGGCGCAGCATACACAGTCGTACTCATCACTGGTGCCAGCGTTGCAGCACCCAATGCCATAGCACACATGGTTTGACGAAGCATTTTCATAGATTCACCTTTTATTGTTGCATATCGCAATGTATTCATGGACTCATCTTAAACCAAATAAAGTGCCTAAATTTAGAGAAAATAAGAAGTTTTGTATGTTTATTAATATCAAATGTTCTTTTTTATCCATCATCATGAAGATCAGGGTTGCTCTCTTTCCCGATGCGACATGCATAAAAAAACCCACAGAAAACTGTGGGTTTTTGTTCTATTGAATCTTATTCAACAGATACGTAGCGACGGCCAAATTGACCTTTCACTTCGAATTTTACTACGCCGTCAGCAGTAGCAAATAAAGTATGGTCACGGCCCATACCTACATTTGCACCAGCGTGGAATTCTGTACCACGTTGACGAACGATGATGTTACCTGCAGTTACAGTTTGACCACCGTAAACTTTAACACCTAACATCTTAGGATTCGAATCACGACCGTTCTTAGTAGAACCACCGGCTTTTTTAGATGCCATGTCTCATTACTCCTAGTGATTAGCCTGAAATACCAGTAATTTTCAACTCGGTGAACCATTGACGGTGACCTTGTTGCTTACGGTAGTGCTTACGACGACGCATTTTGATGATGCGGATTTTGTCGTGACGGCCATGGCCAACCACTTCTGCAGTTACTTTAGCGCCAGCTACAACTGGAGCACCGATTTGAATGCTATCACCGTTTACAAGCATTAATACGTCATCAAACGTAATAGTTGCGCCAGTTTCAGCTTTCAATAATTCAACTTTAAGGGTTTCACCCTCAACTACACGGTGCTGTTTACCACCGCTTTGGATTACTGCGTACATAATGTACTCCAAACATGCCCGTGTCGTCGTGCCGGTAAAGGGATATACCGATCTTAAAACGAACGCCACTGGGGTTATACAAGGGCAGAGATTTTAAGGGATAACGCTGCAAACAACAAGAGATTTAGCCAAAATATTGCATCAGCCGGCTGTTTATTTTATAAACATGCAACGAAAAGCAACAAAAATGGTCAAAACCCTACATTTTTCATTGATCTAATCAAATTGCTTGTTAGAATCGAAAACGCCAGCATGCTGATGCTATCACCGCTGCCTGTCACCGGGAGGCCATTAGCGCCAGCACGAACAGGAAAGCAGACCATTGCCTCGTACTTCATAACGACAACCACAATGGCCGCACCGCAGATTGCAGATTTCCTGTCCAGACGTTTTTCATTGTTACACTATCGTTGTTACTTGACACAATTGAGGTTCTCCTTCACATGACCATCGACTTTAAGCAAGATATTCTCGCGCCTGTTGCTTCCGATTTTGCCGCGATGGATCAGTTCATTAATGAAGGCATTACCTCAAAAGTCGCACTGGTTATGGCAGTCAGCAAGCATGTGGTGGAAGCCGGTGGCAAACGTATGCGTCCGATTATGTGTTTACTCGCAGCCAAAGCCTGCGGCGCAGAAGATCTGGAACAGGCACGCAGACTGGCGGCGATTATTGAAATGCTGCATACCGCAACCCTGGTGCATGATGATGTGGTCGATGAATCTGGCTTGCGTCGTGGCCGTCCAACCGCCAATGCCACCTGGAATAACCAGACCGCCGTATTGGTCGGTGACTTCCTGATTTCGCGCGCCTTTGACCTGCTGGTCGATTTAGACAACATGACCTTGCTAAAAGATTTCTCGACCGGCACCTGTGAAATTGCCGAAGGTGAAGTATTGCAATTGCAATCGCAGCATCAGCCGGACACCACCGAACAGACTTATTTAGATATTATTCACGGCAAAACCTCGCGCCTGTTTGAACTGGCCACCGAAGGTGCCGCCATTTTAACCAACAAGCCGGAATACCGTGAACCGTTACGTGTCTTTGCCGGCCATTTTGGTAATGCTTTCCAGATCATTGACGATATTCTGGATTACACCTCAGATGCCGAAACCCTGGGTAAAAATATCGGGGATGACCTGATGGAAGGTAAACCGACCTTGCCTTTAATTGCCGCCCTGAAAAATACCAGCGGTGCGCAACATGAAATTATCCGCCGCAGTATTGCCACCGGCGGAACCTCCGACTTGGCGCAGGTTATCGAGATTGTACAGACCTCTGGTGCACTGGATTATTGCCAGCAGCGTGCCACGGAAGAAACCGAAGCTGCAATTGCGGCCTTAAATGCCTTGCCAGATACAATCTATCGTCAGGCCCTGGTCAATCTGGCCAAGCTGGCCCTGCACCGAATTCAATAAATAGCTTCATCCTTGCCTATGCATATAAAATTTTATGACCTATTCCTGAACATGCAGGATCAGCTGGAAACCACGCCCGCTGATCTTGACGAGCAACTGCTCATTGAGCTGGTCAACCGTATTCGACCAGCCAACACCGAAAATAGCGAAGAAATACAAGAAAAGTTTCAGGCCTTTTTACATGCCCTGCTGATTACGCCCAATGCCGCCAATACCTTACAAAGTTTTGTGCTCTGCTTAATCAGCCAGTACAAACAGACCAGCCTGTATGCCGATACCGGCATCCTGTCTTTAGATGGTTTCTGGAGCCAGCTGTTTCAGCGCCTAGGGGCGCATTTTTTACCGCTGATTAATGATCAGAGCCAGCTGCAGGACTTGCTGCGCCGCATTTTCCATCAGCGCAGTGATAAATACTGGCTGGATGATATTGAAGATCAGCAGTGGCAGCAGCTGTTTCGCCTGCTGAATCAGGGCCATCGTAATCAGGATGATAAAAAACTGATTCGTCAGGAAATCATTAAAGCCATTACCGTTCTGTCCTATCGGGTCAGCGGAATTGGTTTATATCCGGAATTTATTAATGCCCATCCGGAACTGACCGAATACGAATCACCATTTTTAGTGCAGAACCGTGAAATCAACGATTTCATTGTGCAGTATAAAAACCTGCATCAAAGTGCCGACAAATTTGAAGCGGTAATTCCACCGGATGCCTCACAGGCGCTGGTGATGATTGACCAGTGCCGTAACGTCAGCCATAAAATTCGCCGGGCCACCAAACGGATTGGGGTCAGTGTCAGCCTGACCTATTTGCTGTCCTTACTGGAACAGTGTCTGGACCGGATTGAACTGCTGCTGAACCTGATTGTTGAAGAAGATGATGTGCGTTATAGCGCCATGGGCGAGCTACTGGTCGATATTACCACCGCGCTGTATAGCGAACGCAGTGTCCGCTCCCTGCTGGCTACCAACAGTGAATTGATGGCCTTGCAGGTGACTGAAAATGCCAGTAAAACCGGTGAACATTATGTAAGTACCGACAAGGCCGGCTTTCTGGAAATGTATAAATCGGCTGCCGGGGCCGGGGTGATTATTGCCACCATGGCCACCCTTAAGGTGCTGGCGGCACGTTTAACCTTGGCGCCGCTGATGCAGGCCTTTATTAACAGCATGAACTACTCGCTGGGCTTTATGCTGATTCATGTGCTGCACTTTACTGTGGCCACCAAACAGCCGGCGATGACCGCTGCCGCACTGGCTTCGACCGTACAGCATCGCAAAGGCTCGAAAATGGCGCAAATTGCCGAGCTGGCCGCGCTGATTATCAATATTATCCGGACCCAGTTTATTGCCATTCTGGGCAATATCTCGATTGCCATTCCGGTGGCCGCCCTAATTGCCTTTATGTGGGATGCGGCGTTGCATGAGCCTTTAATGAACCATGCCAAAGCCAGCAAAATGCTGCATGACCTGAATCCGTTTACCTCTCTGGCAATTCCACATGCAGCCATTGCCGGGGTATGTCTGTTTTTATCGGGCCTGATTGCCGGTTACTTCGATAATATGGCGGTGTACCGCAAAGTCGGGCCACGGCTACAGGCGCATGCCAAACTGAAAAAATGGATGAGTCAGGAACGGCTGGACCGTTTTGCCGCCTATATTGAACGGAACTTAGGCGCACTGGCCGGTAATTTCCTGTTCGGGATTATGCTCGGCAGTATGGGTACGATTGGCTATATTCTGGGTCTGCCTTTAGATATCCGGCATATTGCCTTTGCCTCGGCCAACTTTATTCAGGGCTTGATGAACGTCAACGGCAGTCCGGAAATAGGGCTGATTATTGTTTCTTTCCTGGGGGTACTGTTAATTGGCCTGACCAACTTATTTGTCAGCTTCACCCTCACCATTATTGTGGCCCTGCGCGCACGTCGGGTACGTTTTGAACAGTGGAAGCCATTGGCCAAACTGGTCATGACCCATTTCCTGACCCGGCCAAGTGACTTTTTCTGGCCTCCAAAGCAACCTGTTGAAGTTGAAGAACAATCTGGCCCCGCCAAGGGTCATCATTAAGGAATTTGTTAATTTATTTTGTCATGTGTTAAAAAGAATTGAAAAAGAAATTAGCATAATTTATACAGGCTTGAAATGAAGTGTACTGTCGAGTACACTTTAATCCATTACCGGACTGCGCTCGGATCAGCTAAACTAACCAGGATTTCGGCATGCCTAATTTTTTGCTTTATCTCGGTGGTTTGTTGTGTTTTTTCAGCGTGTTAATGCTTTATGTTCCAGCGCTCACTGCCCTTGATTCGGCAATTGTAGACTGGTTCAGCCAGCACCGTAACGAGATGTTGAATTCACTAATGACGGGGTTATCTGTCATTGGTGGCATGCCATTTGTATTATTTTTATCCAGTCTTTGGTGCCTGTATCTGGCCAGGCAGAAGGAATATGCAAATATCGTGCTGGTCAGCATTGGACTAATGGGGAGTTTTGCCACTGCCTGGATACTCAAGTATCTGATTGCAAGAGAGCGCCCGCCAGAAATGTATCATCTGGTCAATAGCTATGGTGCCTCATTTCCCAGCGCACACAGTTTTTATGCCGCAACGCTGGGCTGTCTTGCAATTTATGTGTCAATGCAACATCCCGCACATAAAGCCATTGTAATATGTACTGTTATGTGGATGTTGCTGATGGGAATTTCAAGAGTGTATCTTGGCGTACATTTTCCCTCAGATGTCCTGTCAGGCTGGAGCATAAGTTTTATCTGGATCACGCTGCTTTATCTGATCTTGATCAAGTACAGCCAGCGCAAACCAATGAATAATTTTTAGATAGATAAAAATCTAATTGAGGTGGAAGAATGATGTCTGCAAAGCTTTGGGCCCCTGCCCTCACTGCTTGCGCATTGGCCACAAGCATCGCGCTTGTGGGTTGTAGCAAAGATCCAAATGATGCGCAGCAAGCTGCAGCCCAGCAGCAAATGCCTCCAACAGAAGTTGGAGTGATTGTTGTACAGCCACAAAGTGTCGAGCAGTCTGTTGAACTTTCCGGCCGTACCACTGCCTTTGAAATTTCTGAAGTTCGCCCGCAAACCAGCGGTGTGGTGCAGAAACGTCTGTTTACCGAAGGTAGCTATGTACGTGAAGGTCAGGCCTTATATGAAATTGATTCACGGACCAACCGTGCATCAGTGGATAGCGCCCGTGCAGCATTGGCACGTCAGCAGGCCAATCTGAACGTCTTACGTGTCAAAGAAGGCCGTTATCGTCAATTGGTGGGCAGTAATGCCATTTCCAAACAGGAATATGATGACATTGTGGCGCAGGTGAAACTGGCTGAAGCAGATGTCGCGGCCACCCGTGCCGAACTGCGCAATGCAGAAATTAACCTGGGTTATTCAACCGTACGTGCACCAATTTCAGGTCAGACCAACCGTTCTACCGTGACTGCAGGTGCATTAGTGACTGCCAGCCAGCAGGAACCGTTAGTGACCATTCAGCGTCTGGACCCGATTTATGTGGATATCAACCAGTCAAGTGCTGAACTGCTACGTTTACGCCAGCAGCTGAGTAAAGGTGATTTAAACAGCAGTAACAACACCACAGTCAAGCTGAAACTGGAAGACGGCAGCTATTATCCGGTTGAAGGCCGTCTGGCATTCTCCGATGCCAGCGTTAATCCGGATACGGGTACCGTGACTTTACGTGCAGTATTCCCGAATCCAAACCATCTGTTATTGCCAGGCATGTTTGCCACTGCACAAATTGTGCAAGGGGTAATTCCAAATGCCGTGCTGATTCCGCAAGCTGCCATTACCCGCACCCCAACCGGTCAGGCCATGGCGATGCTGGTCAATGCCAAAGGCGTGGTTGAACCACGTCCAGTAACCACTGCCGGTATTCAGGGCAAAGACTGGATTGTGACTGAAGGTCTGCAAACCGGTGACAAAGTTATTGTAGAAGGCATTGCCAAAGTCAAGCCGGAACAGAAAGTGGTAGCCAAACCATATCAACCGCAAGCTGCCGCGCCACAAGGTGCCCAGCAACCTGCTGCATCAGATAAGGCAAAACAACCAGCAGATCAGGCGGATGCTCAGGCTGAACAAAAAGCTACTTCAAATACATAAGGGGTAGACTTCAATGGCTCAATTTTTTATTCATCGCCCGATTTTTGCATGGGTGATTGCACTGGTGATCATGTTGGCGGGTATTCTAACCCTATCCAATATGCCCATTGCCCAGTATCCGACCATTGCGCCGCCAACGGTCACCATTTCTGCGACTTATCCGGGTGCTTCGGCTGAAACAGTTGAAAACACAGTGACCCAGATTATTGAACAGCAGATGAATGGTCTCGATGGCTTGCGTTATATTTCATCGAACAGTGCCGGTAACGGTTCTGCATCTATTGCACTGAACTTTGAACAAGGCGTCGATCCTGACATCGCCCAGGTTCAGGTACAGAACAAATTACAGTCTGCTACTGCCCTGCTGCCGGAAGATGTCCAGCGTCAAGGGGTACGGGTCACTAAATCAGGCGCCAGCTTCCTGCAGGTTCTGGCCTTCTATTCGCCTGATGGCAGCATGTCGGCAAATGACATTAAAGACTATGTTAACTCCAATATTTCCGAACCCTTAAGCCGTGTGGCCGGGGTCGGTGAAGTGCAGGTGTTTGGTGGTTCCTATGCAATGCGCATCTGGCTGGACCCCGCCAAAATGGCCAGCCTGCAAGTTACACCAAGTGATATTGCCACTGCCATTCGTACCCAGAATGCCCAGGTCGCTGTCGGTCAGCTAGGTGGTGCACCAGCCGTAGAAGGTCAGGTGCTCAACGCAACCGTAACGGCACAAAGCCTGCTGCAAACCCCAGAACAGTTCAGCAATATCTTCCTGAAAAATACTGCTTCAGGTGCACAGGTGCGTCTGGGTGATGTGGCCCGTGTAGAACTCGGTGCAGACAACTATCAGTTTGATTCCAAATTCAACGGCAAACCTGCCGGTGGTGTTGCGATTAAACTGGCAACCGGTGCCAACGCGCTGGATACCGCCCAAGCCGTTGAAGAGCGCTTAAAGCTGTTACGTCCAAACTACCCGCAAGGGATGGTCGATCAGCTGGGCTTTGATACCACACCATTTATTGAATTGTCGATTAAGAGTGTTGTTAAAACCTTAATTGAAGCGATTATTCTGGTATTCCTGGTGATGTTCCTGTTCCTGCAGAACTGGCGCGCTACCATTATTCCAACCATGGCTGTACCGGTGGTGGTCTTGGGGACCTTTGCCGTCATCAACATGTTCGGCTTCTCGATTAACACCCTGACCATGTTTGCGATGGTTCTGGCGATTGGTCTGCTGGTCGATGACGCGATTGTCGTGGTGGAAAACGTGGAACGTGTCATGGTCGAAGAACATCTCGACCCTGTGGTAGCCACTGAAAAGTCAATGAAACAGATTTCTGGCGCGTTAATCGGGATTACCTCGGTGCTGTCTGCGGTATTCGTACCAATGGCATTCTTCGGTGGTACGACCGGGGTGATTTATCGTCAGTTCTCGGTGACCCTGGTCACGGCAATGGTACTGTCGCTGATTGTAGCCTTAACCTTTACCCCTGCCCTGTGTGCGACCATGCTGAAACAGCATGATCCGAACAAGCCAGAAAGCAACGGTCTGTTTGCGCGTTTCTTCCGCTGGTTTAACCGCAGCTTTGACAAGCTGTCGGTGAAATATCAGGGCGGTGTGAACCGTATGACCCACAGCAAGATTTTCTCCGGGATTATTTACGGTGCAGTGCTGGTTGTGATTGTGCTGTTATTCCAGAAACTGCCATCTTCATTCCTGCCGGATGAAGACCAAGGTGTGGTGATGACACTGGTGCAATTGCCACCAAATGCCAGTCTGGAACGGACTGACAAAGTTGTCAGCACCATGACCAACTACTTCCTGGAAAATGAGAAAGAGCATGTCGAGTCTGTGTTTAGTGTGGCCGGCTTCTCCTTCACCGGGGTTGGACAAAACGCAGGTCTGGCCTTCATTAAGCTGAAAGACTGGTCAGAACGTACTTCGCCAGAATCTCAGGTCGGTGCGATTATCCAGCGTGGTATGGCACTGAACATGATTGTTAAAGATGCTTCTTACATCATGCCACTGCAATTGCCTGCCATGCCTGAACTGGGCGTGAGTGCCGGCTTTAACCTGCAGCTGAAAGATGCCAGCGGTCAGGGTCATGAAAAACTGACCATGGCACGTAACATCATTTTAGGTGAAGCAGCCAAAGATCCACGTCTGGCCGGGGTTCGTCCAAATGGTCAGGAAGATACACCACAGTACCGCGTGATTGTGGACCATGCGCAGGCCGGTGCCTTGGGCGTGAGTATTGCTGAAATTAACAGCACCATGGGCATGGCCTGGGGTGGTTCGTACATCAATGACTTTATCGACCGCGGTCGTGTCAAGAAAGTCTATGTTCAGGGTGAAGCAAGCTCACGTATGATGCCGGAAGACCTCGATCAATGGTATGTACGTAATAACCGCGGCGAAATGGTACCATTCTCGGCCTTTGCAACCGGTGAATGGACTTATGGTTCACCACGTTTAGAGCGTTATAACGGCGTATCCTCCATGAACATTCAGGGTACACCAGCGCCTGGCGTCAGCTCGGGTGATGCGATGGTGGCCATGGAAGAAATTATTGCCAAGCTGCCAGACATGGGCTTGCAAGGTTTCGACTATGAATGGACCGGTCTGTCACTGGAAGAACGTGAATCGGGTGATCAGGCACCATTCCTGTATGCGCTGTCGCTATTAATCGTCTTCCTGTGTCTGGCAGCACTGTATGAAAGCTGGTCAATTCCGTTCTCGGTATTACTGGTCGTACCATTAGGTATTGTCGGTGCCCTGTTCCTGACCTTCAGCGGGATGGTGCTGTTCCAGAACCCGAACCTGTCGAATAACATCTACTTCCAGGTGGCGATTATTGCGGTGATTGGTCTATCTGCGAAAAACGCGATCCTGATTGTCGAATTCGCCAAAGAGTTGCAGGAAAAAGGTGAAGACCTGTTTGAAGCCACTTTACATGCGGCAAAAATGCGTTTACGTCCAATTATCATGACCACTTTAGCCTTCGGTTTTGGTGTACTGCCGCTGGCCCTGTCTTCAGGTGCAGGTGCAGGTAGCCAGCACTCGGTCGGTTATGGTGTTCTGGGCGGCGTAATCAGTTCGACCTTGTTGGGTATCTTCTTTATCCCGGTATTCTACGTGTGGATTCGAAGTATCTTTAAATACAAACCAAAACAACAAAATCATCAGGAGCATGTATCGTGATGCAAAACTTATGGTCTCTTACAGGCCGTGGTATTGCGGTTTCTGCCCTTGCGCTTGCTTTGACAGCCTGTCAGAGTATGCGCGGGCCAGAGCCGGTTGCTCAGGCGAATATTCCGAGCAGCTATAGCAATGCTTCCGGAAGCTCTGTTGCAGAACAGGGTTATAAAGATTTCTTTGCCGATCAGCGCCTGCTACAGGTGCTGGATCTGGCCTTGACCAATAACCGTGATTTACGTACTGCGGCGCTGAACATCCAGCGTGCCCAGCAACAGTACCAGATTACTGAAAATAACCAGTTACCGACCATTGGCGCCAGTGGCAGCGTGTTACGTCAGGACACCATGAGCAATCAGGGTCGTGGCCCAAGCACCTCCTATAACGTAGGTTTAGGGGTCACCGCCTATGAGCTGGATTTCTGGGGTCGGGTCCGTAGCCTGCGTGACAATGCACTGGATAATTTCCTGGCCACCCAGAGCGCCCGTGATGCCACGCAAATTGCCCTGATTGGTCAGGTATCTCAGGCCTGGCTCAGCTATTCCTTTGCCAATGCCAACCTGAAACTGGCCGAGCAAACTTTAAAGGCCCAGCTTGAATCGTATAACCTGAACAAAAAACGTTTTGACGTTGGCATCGACAGCGAACTACCGGTACGTCAGGCGCAAATTTCAGTCGAAACCGCGCGTAATGATGTAGCTAACTATAAGACTCAGGTGGCGCAGGCACAAAACCTGCTGAATCTGCTGGTGGGTCAACCGGTTCCGGCCAATCTGCTGCCGGCACAGCGCATTACCCGCATTACCTCCAATACGGCAATTGGTGCGGGCTTACCAAGTGATCTGCTGGTAAACCGTCCCGATGTCCGTGCAGCGGAATACCGTCTGTCTGCCGCAGGTGCCAATATTGCCGCAGCGCGTGCCCGTCTGTTCCCGACCATCAGCCTGACCGGTTCCGCCGGTTATGCCTCGGCCGATTTAAGTGACCTGTTCAAATCAGGCAACTTTGTCTGGTCAATTGGTCCAAGTCTGGATATTCCAATCTTTGACTGGGGCACACGTCAGGCCAATATCCGCATTTCAGAAACCGATCAGCAGATTGCGCTATCAGATTATGAAAAGTCGATTCAGACCGCTTTCCGTGAAGTGAATGATGCCTTGGCAGTGCGTGAAAATATTGGTGACCGGATTGCCGCACAGCGCCGTCTGGTGGAAGCCACCAATACCACCTATCGTCTGTCGGAAGCCCGTTTCCGTGCCGGCATTGACAGCTATCTAACCGTACTGGATGCACAGCGTGCCTCTTATGCGGCCGAGCAAGGGCTATTATTGCTGGAACAGGCCAATTTGAACAATCAGGTGGAACTGTATAAAACCTTAGGTGGCGGCCTGAAAGCTAACACTTCAGATCAAGTGACCCAGCAGCCGTCTGTGGCAGAACAACGCCGCGCTGCTCAGCAATAAGATTGTCTGAGTTGCAGCGTCAAGCAGCAGGGTGATTTCATCCTCATCGCTTGATGATCAAGCCAGTGAGCCCCGCGCTGACTGGCTTTTTCTTTGCCTGATGATGTGCCTGGATCATCCATGAGATCAAAGCAGTTCAATACAGTGATGATTAGAGCAAAGAAATCCTGTTTTGCTTGTAGTGACTCGCCAAAGGATTGGATGCACATCTGCCCGCATAAAACTACAAAAGAGATGTTTTTGATTGCATTTTGCCCGCAGTTTTTCTATCTTCATGATCAATCTATTGTTATTGGTCATCACATGTTACTGAGTAATTTGGAATCTGTACCCGGACACACCATTCGCCAGCAAATTGATGTGGTATATGGCAGTACGGTACGCAGCAAGCATGTCGGCCGTGACCTGCTGGCCGGACTGAAAAATATTGTCGGTGGTGAGCTGACAGCCTATACCGAACTGCTGGAAGAATCGCGTCAGGAAGCCATGAACCGGATGATCGACAAAGCGCGCAGCATGGGTGCCAATGCCATTGTCGGAATCCGTTTTTCTACTTCCAACATTGCCCAGGGTGCATCTGAACTGTTCGTTTATGGTACGGCGGTGATTGTCGATCCAATCATGCCAAAACTGCCTGATCCCTTCCCTGCACAGGACTAAGTCATGGATGGATTGCTCCTGCAGCTGCTGATTTTTGCGGTACTGTTTGCCGTTGGCTTTGGTTTTGGCCGCTATAACGAACGCAAGCATTTTCAATATCTGGCTGAACAGGAACAGCGACTGGCCTATATCCAGCTCGACAGCAGCCGCTTTAAAAGCACTGACCTACCCGGCCAACTGGTCAGCAGCAATGTGGTGATTTCACATGATTACTTTAAATATGCAATTGCCAATGTGCAGAATTTACTCGGTGGCCGCCTGACCAGTTATGAAAGTGTGGTGGAACGTGCGCGCCGCGAAGCAATTGTACGCTTAAAGCTGGAAGCCGAGAAAATGGGCGCCACCCAGATTTTAGGCCTGCGTTTAAGCACCACCGAACTGGGGATGCAAGGTGGGATGGTGGAAGTGTTTGCCTATGGGACGGCCATCAAGAAATAAGCTGATGGCCTGATCTGTCTTCATCTCGTCAAATGCTCTGGAACGTATTACTTCACCTTCATTTTACGGATCATTTTATACAGCGTACTTGGCGATAAACGCGACACCCAAACCCCCAGTTTTTCCTTGGCGCCACCAACCACAATATATTCCTCTCCCGCCAGCAAGGCACTGACCGTGGTCTGGGCAAACAGGTCCGGCTCCAGACCATTTTCAATCGCTTCATCCTGATGGCCCTGCGGTTTGCCTTCGCCATTTAAGGCATTAAAGGACACATTGGTTTTGACAAAGCCGGGGAAAATCACCGAAACCTCGACGCCATCTTGCGCCACTTCCGCACGCAAACTGTTGGCCCACATATGAATTGCGGCTTTGGCCGCCGAATAAGAGGCACGGTACTGGGTGCCGAGCAAACCGGCGACACTAGAGACAAAGGCAATCCGTCCCGATTTCTGGGCAATAAAGGTCGGTAACACGGTTTTGGTCAGGAACACCTGCGAGAAATAATCGACTTCCATAATGGCACGTTCTGTCTGCATGGTGGTGTCCTGAATCAGCGCGCGCTGGCTAAGACCGGCATTGTTAATCAGCCAGTCTATCCGGCCTTTGGCCGCTAACACCTGCGCATAAGCATGCCGTACCTGTGATTCATCGGTAATATCGGCACAAACTGACACATGGCGTTCCGGGTTCAGTAAAGTCACGCGCACCTTTTCCAGCTCTTCATAACGGCGTGCGGTCAGAATGACGTCGGCACCTTGCAAGGCACATTCTTTGGCCAAGGCTTTGCCCAATCCGGAAGATGCCCCGGTAATCCACACCACTTTTCCTGTTAAATCCTGCTTGGCCATGAATCTGTCCCTCTATACGTTCATTTGTTGTGATGAATATCAGTGTAACCGCGCTCTGGCTGCGGGTCATTGCCCACAAAGCCCAGAAAATGATTGAAATACTGTTCCGTTATGCGGGTATCAAACTGGGTGCCGAGTTTTTCCAGCCGCTTATAGCCAAGCTGGGTAGTCAGCTGAATCACCCCGGTCAGGGTTTTATCGACCATAAAATTAAACTTCAGCATTTTCTTTGGCTCGCGGACCAGACTGGTCACGCCCTGATCGACAATCTGGGTAAAAGCCCGAAAGGCTGGCTGGATATAGGCACTATTGCCCTGCCGGATTTGTTCGACACAACCCAAGGTTTCTTTAATCAGCACATTATCGACCGGATAGGCCACATAGGCCTGCCCCTCTTTTTCATAGGTTTTCTGTTGCAGATAATTCACCATCGGCACCAGACGGTCATTGCCAAAAAATGACACTGACCACGGCATATATTTTTGCACGGTGTCCATCACCTGCTGCACAATTTTTTCCGATTCACGGTCGGGCGAGCTGCTGGTCCGGGCAATTTCGCCAAACACCTGATCAACAATTTCACAGGAAATATGTGACAGCACCTCGCCTAAAGGCTTGGCCAGACTGTGCGGATTACCCTGGTTAAACTGTTGATGTAACTGCTGAAAACGCTGATAGGTAGCTGGGCTTAATTTTAGTGCGATTGAATAGGTCATTGTTGTTCTCGCTTTTTTCGTCGTTGTTCTGCGAACTTTGCTCATTGTTATTTGCCTACATCATACGACGAGTAAGTGCAGATGCCAATTGCTTAAACAAGCCAATGATTCAGGCTGCCTAAGTCGCCATTTTTTTTGCTACAATAGATGCAATTTTTTATCTACTTTTGATCTGTTCGAACTATGACTGATTCAGCGCAAAATATTGCTACAACTTACGATCCGACCGAAATCGAGAAAAAATGGTACCAAACGTGGGAAGAGCGCGGTTACTTCAAACCGTCTGAAAAAGGCGAGTCTTTCTGTATCATGATTCCGCCACCAAACGTCACTGGTAGCTTGCACATGGGTCATGGTTTTAACAATGCCATCATGGATGCTTTGACTCGTTATAACCGTATGTCAGGCAAAAATACGCTTTGGCAACCGGGTACTGACCACGCAGGTATTGCAACCCAAATGGTTGTCGAGCGTCAGCTCGGTGCGCAAGGTGTGAGCCGTCATGATCTTGGTCGTGAAAAGTTCATCGAAAAAGTATGGGAATGGAAAGAACAATCTGGCGGTAACATTACCCGTCAAATTCGTCGTTTAGGTTCTTCTGTAGACTGGTCACGTGAACGCTTCACCATGGATGAAGGTTTATCCAATGCGGTTAAAGAAGTGTTTGTTAAGCTTCATGAACAAGGTTTGATTTACCGTGGTAAACGCCTTGTAAACTGGGATCCTAAATTACAAACTGCCTTGTCTGACTTAGAAGTTGAGTCTGATAAAGAAGAACAAGGTTCACTGTGGCACTTCAAATACTTCTTTGAAGATAAGTCACTTCGTACCCACGATGGTAAAGATTACATCGTTGTGGCAACCACGCGTCCTGAAACATTGTTAGGTGATACGGCAGTTGCGGTTGCGCTTGATGATGAACGCTATGCTGATTTAGTCGGTAAAAACATCATCCTGCCAATTACAGGTCGTGCGGTTCCAATCGTTAAAGATGAATATGTAGACAAAGCATTCGGTACAGGTTGTGTAAAAATCACGCCTGCGCATGACTTCAATGACTATGAAGTGGGTAAACGCTGCGAATTACCAATCATCAACATCTTCAACAAAAATGCTGAAGTTCTTGCTGAATTTGAATACATCGCAAAAGCAGGCGAACAAATTTCTAAAACCATTCCTGCGCCTGCAGACTATATTGGTTTAGAACGTTTTGAAGCACGTAAGAAATTGGTTGCTCAAGCCGAAGCTGAAGGTTGGTTAGATCAAATTCAACCGTACACATTGAAGCCACCTCGCGGTGACCGTTCAGGCGTGATCGTTGAGCCGTTATTGACAGACCAATGGTATGTGAAGATTGCCCCACTTGCGAAACCTGCGATTGAAGCGGTTCAAGACGGTCGTATCAAGTTCGTGCCTGAGCAGTACAGCAACATGTACATGGCGTGGATGAACAACATTCAAGATTGGTGTATCTCGCGTCAATTATGGTGGGGTCATCGTATTCCTGCTTGGTACGATGCGGAAGGCAATGTTTACGTGGGTCGTAACGAAGATGAAGTTCGTGCGAAACACAACATCCCTGCTGACGTTCAATTGAACCAAGACGAAGACGTACTCGATACTTGGTTCTCTTCTGGTCTTTGGACATTCTCAACTTTAGGTTGGACAGGTGACGAAGCGAAAGACAAAGAAAACTATTTCTTAAATACTTTCCACCCGACTGATGTATTGGTGACAGGTTTTGACATCATCTTCTTCTGGGTTGCTCGTATGATCATGCTTACGATGCACTTCATGAAAAATGAAGATGGCACGCCACAAGTACCATTCAAAACTGTGTATGTACACGGTTTGGTACGTGATGGCGAAGGTCAGAAGATGTCTAAATCTAAGGGTAACGTGCTTGACCCATTAGATTTGATTGACGGTGTTGATCTTGAAACTTTAGTACAAAAACGTACCACAGGTTTGATGAATCCGAAACAAGCAGCGAAGATTGAAAAATCGACCCGTAAAGAATTCCCTGAAGGGATTCAGTCTTACGGTACAGATGCGGTTCGTTTCACCTTCTGTGCGCTTGCCAACACCGGTCGTGACATCAAGTTCGACATGAAGCGTGTTGAAGGTTACCGTAACTTCGCCAACAAAATCTGGAACGCAACCCGTTTCGTAATGATGAACTGCGAAGATCAAGTAATTGGTCAAGACGTTCGTCAAGACCTTTGGGAATTGCCTGAGCAGTGGATTGTCAGCCGTCTACAAAAAGCGGAAGCTGCGGTTCAACAAGCCTTTGCGACCTATCGTTTAGACTTGGCTGCACAAGCGATTTACGAGTTCATTTGGAATGAATACTGTGACTGGTATGTCGAGCTGACGAAACCGGTTCTGAATGACGAAAACGTATCGGTTGAACGTAAAGCTGAAGTGCGTCGTGTGCTTCTTTCTGTAATGGAAGCCTCTTTACGTTTGGCACATCCGTTGATGCCTTACTTAACAGAAGAAATCTGGCAAACACTTGCGCCGAAACTCAACATTTCTGGCGAAACGATTATGCTCGCACAGTACCCTGTTGCTGACCAAGCATTAGTAAACGAACAAGCTGAAGCAGATATGCAATGGCTGCAAGGTTTGATTGGTGCGGTACGTAACATCCGTGGTGAGATGGGTCTAGGTAATGCTCGCTTGTTGCCTGTTCTGCTTCAAAACACTACTGATGCAGAAAAAGCACAAATCGCTCGTATTGAACCGTTGTTTAAAGCATTGGCAAAAGTTGAAAGCATTACTTTCCTTGCAGATGCTGAACAACCGCCATTGTCTTCTTCATCTGTAGTCGGTCATGTGTCTGTATTCGTTCCAATGAAGGGCTTAATTGACCCTAAAGCGGAATTGGGTCGTCTACAAAAAGACTTAGACAAGGTTCAAAAACAGCATGACCAAATTGCCACTAAACTTGCGAATGAAGGTTTTGTGGCGAAAGCACCTGCTGCTGTGGTTGAAGGTGAGAAATTGAAACTTGCTGAGTTTGCTGATCAATTAGCGAAGATTAAAGCGAATATGGAGCAAATTGCGGCGCTTTAATGTGTTGTTAATTCAACCAATTTCGTAGTATAAAGGGCTGATTATTCAGCCCTTTATTTTATAATCTTTATTGCATTAAACACTAAAGACTATAAAATAGCCTCTCTAAAAAAATGCAATCTAATAAAGAGGCGTATGAATTCAGAATTCTTAAAAACAGTTCAAAAATTTTTAGGAATTATTAGCTTTATTACAGCAATAATTTTAATTGGACTTTATTTCTTTTTCTCATATCTTCTGAGTTCTGATCCTTTTTCATGGTCAAAAACTTTTTACTCATTAGGAAAAGATGTATCGAATGCATTGATTCCAACTTTAATAATTCTATCTGTTTCATTATTACTCTTAAAATCATTAACAGATTTCTTCGAAAATCAACGTGATGAAAAATTGATTGATGATATTGCTCGAAGAACACTAGATGAAGTAAAACCGTATTTTAATAATGATTGGAAAACTCAAGATTTTTTTAAGAATAAAAATTGGAAACTTCTATTTCAAAATCATAAAAAAGTTACCATTGTGACCCATTATTTTGATTCATGGATATCTAGTCATTCAAAGACATTAGAAGCTTTTTTAAAAAAAGGAGGTGAATTAGAATTTATCCTTCCTGATGAAAACAATAATGAACATCTTAAAATTATAGCTAGCCGTTTCAATAAGTCTCCTATGGATATAAAAACTAAGATTAATAACTGTAAAACAAAATTGGATGGCATCCATAAAAAAGTGAATAAGAAGGGAACGATAAAAATCATCCACAGTACCAAATTCCATTGGAACTTCTTTATGCTTTTTGATGAAAAATTACTCATCATTTCCCCATATGAAGGAAATGTTGATGTATCAAGTGACTCGCCTGCTTTAGAGTTTTCTTTATCTAAGAATGATCAAGTTAAAATTTGGATTTTAAAAGAGATTGAGAGTTTACGATCTTAGAAACCCTCATCCCCCGCCTTCTCCCAAAGGGAGAAGGAGCATCATTTGATTTTATGTTTGCACGGATTTAGTAATGAATATTTCCCTCTCCTTTTAGGAGAGGGTTAGGGAGAGGTATTTTTTAATTCACAACACTTTTGCCACAAATCCTCCAACACTATCTCAGTTCGCCCCAACACATCATGATTCCAATACCGAACCACAGTTAAACCCAACGCCTCTAAAAAATTCGTTCGTACAGCATCATATTCCACAGCATCATCTGTTCCATGCTGACTACCATCCAACTCAATCACTAAACCAATTTCATGGCAGTAAAAATCCACAATATAGGGTTGGATCACATGCTGACGACGAAATTTAAGGTTCATACAACGCTTGGCGCGTAAAACTTGCCACATCAGATGTTCTGCATCGGTGGCGGTGTGACGCATGGATTTGGCGAAGGCGAATAATCAGCGGGTTAAAGTGCATAAAAAAGCATCGTCAAAATGACGATGCTCTGAATGACAATCAATGCTAAAAATTACTCAAATGACCAACTAAATGCTCTGCTTTTCAGTAAAATTTTTAAGTAATCAAAATCCTTATAATCATTTAAACGCTTTTCATCTCTTAACAGTTTTGCTTGAATATCTGCTAAATCGCGTTGATATTTTTTTATCAAATCAACAGGTTTAAAACGCTGTTTGTAAAAACCAGAGCCGATCCAATCAAATGAATAAATAATATCATCTATTTCAAATTGTAATTTCTCTACTTGCTCTTCCAACAATAAATTATAAGATTTCAAATGCTCATTCGCGATTTTTGTTGCCTGTTCCTGATCACCTTGCGCTGTAAAAACACGCAATTTCAAAAGAGTAAGCAAATCTTTTTCCTCTAATGCAGCATTTGCTTGCTGTAATAATTCGGTTTTTTCAATGCGCTTTTGTTCATCTTGCTCTCGATCAGGGTGAATTAAGGCAGCAATTTTTGAATAAATGCTTTTTAGAGATTGCCCTGCCATTTTTTTCGCTTCTTCAAGCTGTGTTTGCTTCTTTAAAATTTTCTTTTTTTCCTTTTCAGCAAACTTTTGATATTCATCACGCTCATCTTCATTAAGCTGATTTTGAATAAAATTTGCTTCTTCTCGATCTAATTTATCTTTTACTTTTTCCATAAACGCGTCGAGATTATTGAGATCCAAATCAAAGTCAAGCCAAGCTACGGGTACCCCGATTTGGTCTGCTATCATTTCTTTTATGGCTTGTTTTTGCATCATTTCATCAGCATCATGCGCTTGATGCGAATGATCATTTACATGAGAGCTGACTTCTTCAGCATCAGCACTTTCTTCTATCAGCTCATAATGTTGAGCAATGATAAGCGTCAACTCATGTTGTTGTTCAGAAAGATTCGGATTATTAAGCAGCTGACTCGCTAAAATTGAAATTTTTTCATCTAAACGCACTAAATATGTTTTTGCGATTTTATGCGTATTTTTATATTGCCAAAGCGTCTCTAATTGAGCGAACAAAACGTGGTGCCACTGACGATATAAAGGTAATAGCTCATCTCTTGCATCCTCTTGAACTTGTTTTTGCGCTTGTTGCCAGTCCGCCAATACCATTTGTAATTGCTCAATTTTCTTAAGCAATCGATTAAACTTTTTTTGTTGTGCCGATAATTTTTCACTCGTTTGATAAATGCTTAAATCTAAATTGCTCATTCACTGACTTCAACGCTAATCTCAATTTCTGTAATATTTTAGCATAATGAATAGCATACAAACTTTTTGCTTAGTTCAAAAAAACTATATTCTTTACAAAACCCCATGCTCCAACAACATCCCTAGCCCACTCTCTTTCCCCATAAAACTCAGCCGTTGCTTCTCCGCTTTTAACTGATGCTTCACGTTCGACACATCCGCATCAATCTGTTTATACAACTGCTCAATATTGAGCTGCCCTTTGGACTTTTGCACCGCAATTTTGGCTTTATTTGACCATACAAGCGAGTTAATCAATTCCTGCATCTGCTGTTTTAAGGACTGGCTTTGTGCTTCTAACGCCTGTTGGTAAAACTTGAATTGTTCTGTGCTTAAACCTTTGTGTGAACCGTTTTTACTTTGCTCAACTTCAAGCTGAAGTTTCAGTAAAAAGAATAAATCTTCCTGTTCGTATGCTTCATTGGCACGTTGTAAAAGCTCGGTCTTTTCCTCTTTTTTAGCTTCATCGGGCTCACGATCAGGGTGAATGATGGAAGCAATCTTGAGATACACAGTTTTGAGTGATTGATTCACCATCTTTTCAGCTTGCGCTTGTTTTTCTTGCTGACGTTTTAACTTGGCTTGCTCACGTGCTTGTTGGTATTGATCATTATTCCAATCTTCAAATACATCATCGGCTTGGACTGTTTCAGTTTCAGGCTCATCAAAAGTGTCTATATTTTTCTTCTTGTTTTTTTTCTTGCTGTATTCATCTGCCTGCTGATAATAGACATGCATTTTTTCCACTTCATCTAACTGCTTTTGACTCAGCAAATGTGAACCTTGTAGTAACCGTGCTAAAGTTTGGATTTTATCTTCCACCAATGCTGTATTTGATTTCGTGAAACTATAACTACTTAGACCATTCCAAAGTGTCTTCATCTGTTCATACAAAGTGCTATATAACTCACGATACGCAGGCATCAGCGCCTTTTGACTATAGGCACGAATGTCATCTTGGGCATGTTGCCATGCAAGCAATAACTGTTTCTGCTGTTCAATCTCATCGATTAAACGATTCAGCTTCTGATGCTGTGGTGAGACTTCAAGCACCATGTTTGGCATGGTTTTCAGCGCAAAAGGCATAGGGAAGATAAAAGCAAAAGAGAAATTATACCTGATTTATGTGAAAGTATTTTTTGACTCATCTCAGTAAAACTGAAGCAAAGCAAAATCCTGAGCAAATAAGCCTTAACATTACATGGCTTCAGATCAGGTAATTTTTTGAATTAACCAAGTCACTCAAATCATTGCAGTTCATTACGCAACTATAAACATTCAGCCGCCGCAATTCATGCATAGTATCAACAAAGACCAACAGATTATAAAAAGGACATTCACATGGATTGGGCCAGTATTTTTATTCATGACACCACCTGGGCTTTTGCGGCTGAAATTAGCGTGCGAGCCATCCTTATGTTCAGCATGATCATTATTTTTTTACGTCTGACTGGAAAACGTGGTGTGCGCCAGCTGTCAATTTTTGAACTGGCGATTATTCTGTCGCTGGGTTCAATTGCCGGCGACCCGATGTTCACCGAAGATCTGCCGCTGATTCAGGCCCTGCTAATCATGAGCATCGTGATTTTCCTGTATCGTCTGGTGACCTGGTTAATGATGAAATACCAGCCCTTTGAAGATCTGCTGGAAGGCAAGTCGCTGTATATTGTCGAAGATGGCGAGCTGGTCTTAGAAAAGATTAAACGCGGTAAAATGTCGCACGATGAATTCTTTGCCGAAATGCGCCAGCAAGGGGTCGAACATCTGGGACAGGTACGAGTCGGTTTACTCGAAAATGATGGCAAGTTTAGCATCCTGTTTTTTTCCAATGATCAGGTGCGTTACGGTTTGCCCCTGTTTCCCAAAGCCTGTCAGGAAATTACCGAAGTCAAACCGCATACCCATTACGCCTGCGTATACTGTGGCTATACCGATTTTTTGCAAAGTGCCGAGCAGATCTGCCCGCGTTGTGACAGCTGTCACTGGACTGAAGCCATCAATACCCTGCGGGTAGATTAATCGCGTGATTTAAATCTCTGTGCCGGTTCATCTACCTTCGCCTAACTTTTTATCTCAACTTTGGTCATATCTTGGTCTTTAATGGCCCAAGACTGGCACAGTTCCTGCTGTATTTTATTCATGCTTTTTGCTGCTATTTATCTAAAAAGTGGTTATTTCATAACGATTTATCATTAACAAAACGGTTAAAAATTTCGCTTGAGCAATGCTGGAAATCTCGCTTAAGATGAAGCTATGCCGTTGTGCAGAGATAATTAAAACAATCTCATTTGCTTCATTACCTGATAAATCAGTTCCAGGATTGGAATTGCCATGAATAACAGCAAATGACCAATAATCAATACAAAAGGAGTTTTGTACATGACCTCTAAACACACCCTCACCTCCCTGTTTTGTGCCAGCGCATTCATGCTTGGCCTCAGTGCTTGTAGTGACAATAAAGCTCCAGCTGATGCCAATAGCAACACCAATGCCGCTGCCTCGAGTTCGGGCACCTTAGAGAAAATCAAAAAGTCCGGCACCATTGTGCTGGGTTATCGTGACTCATCCATTCCCTTCTCCTATATTGCCGATACGCCAAATCAGCCGGTCGGTTATGCGCATGACCTGCAACTGAAAGTGGTGGAAGCGCTAAAACAGAAACTGGAGATGCCAGATCTGAAAATCCGCTATAACCTGGTTACCAGCCAGAACCGGATTCCACTGGTCTCTAACGGGACGGTCGATTTAGAGTGTGGCTCGACCACCAACAATCAGGAACGCCAGCAGCAAGTGGCTTTCTCGGTCGGTTTCTTCCAGGTGGGTTCACGTTTACTTACGGCCAAAGATTCCGGTATTCAGGATTTTGCTGACTTAAAAGGCAAAAAACTGGTCACCACCGCCGGTACCACTTCTGAACGTTATATCCGCCAGCATGAAAAAGAACTCGGTATTGGCGAAATTATTTCAGCCAAAGACCATGCCGAATCCTTCTTGATGCTACAAAGTGGCCGCGCCGCTGCCTTTATGATGGATGATATTCTGCTGGCCGGTGAAAAATCCAAAGCCACCGATCCAGACAAATGGGTGATTGTCGGTACGGCGCCAATTCAGGAAATTTACGGGTGTATGCTGCGTAAAGGCGATACTGAATTTAAACAGGTGGTGGATGATGCCATTAAAGCCACCTATAGCTCGGGTGAAATCAACCAGATGTATAACAAATGGTTCCAGCAGCCAATTCCACCGAAGAACATCAACCTGAACTTTGAAATGTCCGATCAGCTGAAAGACCTGATTGCCAATCCGCACGATCGTGATCAGTAACACTCCAACATAAACCGGCTCAGGTAAACACGGATGCTTTACCTGAGTTTTTGAGGAGGACGTATGAATTATAGTTGGAACTGGGGTGTCCTGTTTCAGTCTACCGGCATTGGCGACAGTACCTATCTGCACTGGATTCTCGCCGGTCTGGGCTGGCTGCTGGTGATTGCCATTGTGGCCTGGAGTATTGCCATGCTACTGGGCAGCATTTTGGGGATTATGCGAACCCTGCCCAGCAAAACCGCCCGCACGATTGGCACCGCCTATGTCACCATTTTTCGTAATGTACCGCTGCTGATCCAGCTGTTTATCTGGTTCTATGTGGTGCCCAATTTCCTGCCAGCGCCCATCAAAAGCTGGTGGATGAATGATCTAGGCGCGCATACTTCAGCGCTGATTTCAGCCAGTATTGGACTGGGACTGTTTACCGCGGCGCGGGTCTGTGAACAGGTGCGCACCGGTATTGAAGCCCTGCCACGCGGACAGATCAATGCCGGTTATGCCATGGGTTTTAGTACCGCGCAGTTATATCGCTATGTAATTTTACCGCAGTCATTTCGCACTATTTTGCCGCCGTTAAGCTCGGAGCTGACCAACTGCGTTAAAAACACCTCGGTCGCCTCTCTGGTCGGGGTGGCGGAAATTATCTCGCAAATGAAAACCATCAGTGAGTACACGCAAAACACCATTGAAATTTATACCATTGTCACCGTTATTTTTATTGTGATTAATATTTGCCTCATTCAGGGCATGAACCTGCTGGAAAAACGTTTACGTGTTCCCGGCCTGATTGCAGGAGAAAAATAATGGAATGGCTCACTGCATTTTTAAATGATTTACAACTGTCCGGGCCAGCGCTATGGCATGGTTTTACCATTACCTTAAAAGTGCTGGTCATGGCGACCATTGGCGGTATTCTAATTGGCACCCTGCTGGCGTTAATGCGCCTGTCTTCTATTCGCGTACTGAATCTGTTTGCACAAGGCTATGTCAATCTGTTCCGCTCGATTCCCTTGCTGCTGGTGCTAATGTGGTTCTATTTTGCGGTACCATTTTTCTACACCGCCCTCACCGGGAATTACCTGACCATTGATACTGCACTGGTGTCGAGTATCGTGGCCTTTATGCTATTTGAGGCGGCCTACTTTTCTGAAATTGTCCGTGCCGGGATTCAGTCCATTCCCAAAGGCCAGACTGCGGCTGCCTATGCGCTGGGCATGACTTATGGCCAGTCGATGCGGCTGATTATCTTACCGCAGGCCTTTCGCAAAATGACCCCGCTGCTGTTACAGCAGACCATCATCCTGTTTCAGGACTCCACCATGGTTTATGCCATTGGCCTGCTGGATTTCTTCCGCACCAATTATGTCCGCGGCGATTTAATGGCGCTGCTGACCCAATATATTCTATTTGCCGGGCTGGTGTATTTTAGCGTGAGTTTAATCGCCACCTATGCAGTGAAAAAACTACAAAGGAGGCTGACGGTATGACCGAACCCAAGATTATGATTGACCTCCAGAATGTCAGCAAATGGTATAAGGATTTTCAGGTCCTGACCGATTGCAGCACCCAGATTCGTCAGGGAGAAGTGGTGGTGGTGTGTGGACCATCGGGTTCGGGAAAATCGACCTTGATTAAAACCGTAAATGGTCTGGAACCGTTTCAAAAAGGCCAGATTCTGGTCGATGGGATTTCGATTAGCGATCCGAAAACCAATCTGAACCAACTGCGTAGCCGTGTTGGCATGGTGTTCCAGCATTTCGAGCTGTTTCCGCATTTAAGCATTACCGAAAACCTGACCATTGCCCAGATCAAAGTACTGGGCCGCTCGGAAACTGAAGCCAAACAGAAAGGGCTGGCCTATCTGGATCGGGTTGGTTTAAGTTCGCAGGCCAACAAATTTCCGGCGCAACTCTCTGGTGGGCAGCAGCAGCGGGTTGCCATTGCCCGGGCCTTAAGTATGGACCCGATTGCCATGCTGTTTGATGAACCAACCTCGGCGCTGGACCCGGAAATGATTACCGAAGTACTGGACGTGATGGTCGAGCTGGCGCGTGAAGGCATGACCATGATGTGTGTGACTCATGAAATGGGCTTTGCCCGTCAAGTCGCCAACCGGGTGATTTTTATGGATCAGGGCAAGATTGTCGAAGACTGCACCAAAGATGAATTCTTTAATACCCAGCGCGGTGAACGTGCCCAGCAGTTCCTAGATAAAATCCTGCATTAATCCATACAACCAAACACCCTAAATTAAGAAGCAGATCAAACGATCTGCTTTTTTTCATATTCGATTATTCCAGTACCAGACGTGCATTGGTCGGCTGTACCGGCCGGTTATTCGGATGTTCCATCAGCTGTGAAAAAGCCTGAATCTGCTGTCTCGAGGCCTGCTGAATCTGTTTGAAGACAATCCAGCGCACGCCTTCGGTACATGGCGGCGTGGTTAAAGAGCCGTTAAAACGATAATAATCCCGTTGCTCCGGTAAAAATGCCGCGGCTACATCCTGATGGTTTAAAATAATGGCCTCACCGGGTTGCTGCGGTAACTCCTGCCACAGCTGTTTCAGCTTCGGATTTTCCTGACCTTCCTGAAACATAATTGCCAGCACCGCCAGCTCACCGGTAGGTGTAGCATGTACCAGATGCATCTCCATCGCAAAACTTTGCCCCTGAATGGTGTTTTCACTTGGACTATGCAAATGGAACTGCTTGAGTTCAAAGATTTTCTGGTCCAGTTCTAAATGGCTACCCTGCTCAAAATTGACCTGAACCGTGCGCTGGTTATTCACAATGGTTTTGGCCTTGGCCGCATAGTTCAGTTTTAACGGCGGCAACTGTGCCGGTGTGGTCTGGGCAATATTAATGGGCGCCTGATTCATACCCGCGCAGGCCTGATATTCCGGTTTTAACTGGCTCCATTTATCCGGCGCAGTCTGTGCCGCATAGCTCCAGTCAAAATGACTACCCTCGGCAGCAAAAGCCATATTCATACTCAAAAGTGCAGTCGCTGCAAAAATACTCCGTTTCATTCTTCAACCTTGAAAACACATCATCAAAAGAGCCTTGATCATCCGTAACCTGCGCCGGCAGAACAAAACCAAATCTTCCAACTGTTTATTGCTTTTGTATCTGATTGGAGCGGTTTTTGAGCGTTATAATTCAGCCTGATGGCCTGATAATGACTTGTCTGATTCACGGACTTATCAAGTTGTACTGATCAATCACGGCGTTGCCGCCCAAACCTACCTTGGTTTCCAGTTCGATGGTGATGCTTTTTATAAGTCCGGTACTAACAGATTTCTGGCTGCTGGATCAGCGACTTATAAAACTGATGACGCTTTGCTTAAATCAACCGGCAACAACATGAGGCATTGAAGAAATAGATCAGTAATTTTTCTGGCACTATCTGATTTTTTAGCTCAGCTTTAGCATGGAATTTTCGCGGTCTTACTAGGTATGTTAAGTTTTCTACCGGGATGGATTGGCCTTGAATTTTAGCTGCACCAGCATGAAGCATGATTGACGTTGTGATTTAGCCAACGCCACTTGTCATTGGCGAGTTGATCACAGGATTCCTTATAGAACGAAGTGACTCAATCAAACCAGCTGATGAGTATCTTGCTTATTCAAAAGTCAGTCTTTCTGATCAGGAGCTTTGATCTATGAATTGATTGAACAGGAATTCGACAGTCTGCACGTCAGCGCCTGCATCTGTCTTAAATATGTCATAAACAGCCACTACACTGCTTGTCATCGGGATCGCACACCACTCCCTGCCCATATTCAGGGTCAATTCCAAGAAAGTGCCCTCCTCACTGTATAACATCAGCACAGCCACTATTCATTCAGCAAACGGCTGTGGGTCAAGGTGGAAGGCCATTATTTTTTATAAACCAGTTACGACTCCAGCGATTCCCTCCAGGATCGCTTTTTTTCTTTTGAAGGGTTTATTGGTGCTGAACTGCCTCATCTTTGGGCAGGCTTCTGGCCCAGACCAGAATCGGAAGCAGACACAGCAGCGCAATCCCGCTAATCATCATTAAATAGCGTGCATAACCAAGCTGATCGCCCAGTATGCCGCTGAGGCTATACAGCCCACCACTGACAGTAGCCATCAGTGCCACCTGAAAGGTAAAATCGGTGCCGGCCAGCTGTTTGCGGCTATAGTGCATCACCAAAGTGAGCATCACCACCAGCAGCATCGCCGAAATACCATCTTCCAGCGCATTAATCAGATAAATCAGCCACAGCGCTACCGCCTGCTGCTGTTCATACTGATAGGCCAGCCAGCTATAGGCAGTTAAAGCCAGCACTTTCAACACTGAAAACAGCACTAAAGCCTGAGCACGTGACATCACCCGGAGCAATAAGCCGGCCACACCTGCACCCAGTAACGCCGCAAACGCCCCTAGCATGGTCACATAAATACCAATCTGGGAAAAACTTAAGCCCAAATCGACCATTAACGGTTTGAGTAATGGACCAGACAGACCATCGGCAATTTTAAAACTGAGCAGCACCCATAACCACAGTGCCAAGCTGCGGCTCTGGCGAAAATAACCCAGATACTGGCGCACGACCTGCCAGGAAAAAGGCGTGGTCTTCTGCGCTGTTTTGGCTGAATGTTGCGGTTCTCGATACAGTAAAATTGGCAAGGTATTTAAAAATACCAGCAGTGCCAGCATCAGAAACGTGGCCTGCCAGTGCAGCCAGTCCAAAGCCCAGAGCATGGCGCCCCCACCAACAATAAAGCCCAGCCGTGAACCAATCACCTGAAAGGTATTGCCCCAGTGCTGCTGCTGGCCAGTTAAAATATTCACCGCCAGTCCATCGGTGGCGATATCCTGCGTGGCCCCAACCAGATTCATCAGCAACAGCCCGAAAAAAAAGCCAAACAAATACAGCGGTTCATTCAGGGCCTGAATCGGGATAAATGACAGCCCGATTAACACCACGACACTCAGCAACTGAGTCGGAATAATCCAGGAACGGTAATGGCCCTGAGCGCTGCGGCCAAAGCGATCCACCCACGGCGCCCAGAAAATTTTAATCGACCAGGGCAACATTAACAGGCCAAAACCGCCAATATGCGCCAGCGATACCCCTTGCGCCCTTAAGATCACCGGCAAGGCATGGGTCATAAAGCCCACCGGCAGACCTTGCGCCCAATACAGGGAAAACAGCAACAGATAAAGATTCGGCATAGCAGCGGACATTCCTTTTTATTTCAGGCCAAGCGGATGGCTCCAGGCAAAACTGCTCAAACAAAAGCGTATTTTTGCTCTGCTTCCCCATTGAATAAAGTCGCAATATTTTGTAAAACTTGGCTGAGTTTCAGTAGGATAATACATAAAAACAATGACCAAGCAATTTCCTGTTTTACCTGATCAAGTACCTGGCCGCGGCAGCGCCCTGAGTCGAGGCTTTTTTAAATCGCTCTTTTTGGCCCAAGGCTGGCAGCTGAAAGGCGAATTTCCCAACCTTCCCAAAGCGGTGGCAATTATATCCCCGCATACCTCCAATATTGATGCCTGGCATGGCTTCGCTGCTTTGCTCGGACTGGGGCTAAAAGTCACCATTTTTGGCAAACATACCCTGTTTAATACACCGTTAAAACCGCTGCTGGAGTGGATTGGGGTGGTGCCGGTAATTCGCCATGCGCCGCAGGGCCATACCCAGCAGATTATTGAAATTATCCGGCAACGTGAACAGATCTGGGTCGGCATGGCGCCGGAAGGCACGCGCAAACAGGCCGAGCAGATTCGCAGCGGTTTTTATCATATTGCCTATGGCGCACAAATTCCGATTGTGATGTTCTCTTTTGATTATGCGCATAAGACCATTCATATTCTTGGTGTGTTTCATCCGACCGGGCATTATGAACAGGATTTAGACGCGATTTATCAGCATTATGAAGGCAAGTTTTCTGCCAAAAATCCGCACTGGCTGGCCAAGCCGTTACAAAAACGCTGGCCCAAAGACTAGCCAAAACCGTATTTTTTTGCTGAGATGTGCGCATATTTTGTTGAATTAATCTCCTATCGAATCATGAAATTACTGCAATTTTCGACAGCCGGCCTGTTATTGCTGGCACTTTCCGGCTGTGATCGGGCGGTACAAACCCCAGTGACTCCAACGCCTATTCAGGCGCGTGAACCGGTGGTGGCCATTGCCTTAGGGGGTGGCGGTGCCAAAGGTTTTGCCCATATTGGCGTACTGAAAGTTTTAGAATCACACGGCATTAAACCGAAAATTGTAACCGGCACCAGTGCCGGCAGTTTTGTCGGCAGTCTGTATGCCAGTGGTAAATCACCGTATCAGTTACAGCAACTGGCCCTAAACTTTAAAGAATCTGATATTCGCGACTTAACCCTGAACCGTCAGGGCTTTGTGCTGGGCCAGAAACTGCAGGACTATGTCAATCAGCAGGTCGGTAACAAAGCCATCCAGCAGTTCCCGATTCGTTTTGCTGCAGTCGCTACCCGTCTGGACAATGGCCGTAAAGCCGACTTTATTAAAGGCAATGCCGGTCAGGCGGTACGTGCCTCCTGCAGTATTCCAAATGTGTTTGTGCCGGCGACTATTGCTGGCACCAAATATGTCGATGGCGGCCTGGTCAGCCCGATTCCGGTCAAAACTGCCAAAGATATGGGCGCCGATCTGGTCATTGCGGTGGATATTTCCGCGCGTCCAACCGGTAATACGCCCATGAATATGTGGGGCCTGCTCGATCAGACCATCAACATTATGGGCCAGCAGAGTATTCATGAAGAACTGCGCCAGGCCAATGTGGTGATTCAGCCTAAAGTTGGTCATATTGGCACACTGGATTTAAAAGCCAGCAACCAGACCATTTTAGAAGGTGAAAAAGCTGCCCAGCTGAAAATCCGCGCCATTGAAAAAGCCATCAGCGACTTTAAAAAATCTCCAGCCGCTTTGGCGCCACCACCTAAAGCCAAATTTTAACATCGGGGATTTTTTCATATCCAAGTCGGTTGTCATCTGCTACATTGAACAGCATACAGATTGATCTATATCAATGATTCTTTTTACAATCATTCGCGACGAGTCGATGTATGGAATTTGTTCTTGAACCTTGGCACTGGTTTGTTTTAGGCATTTTGCTGATTCTTTCCGAGCTGCTGCTGCCGGCTTTTGCTGCGCTCTGGTTTGGCGTGGGCGCGCTGATGGTGGGCGTTTTATATCTGCTGTTCCCGATGATGGGCACCACCACGCAGCTGGTGATGTGGATCATTTTATCGGTGCTGTGTACCCTGCTCTGGTTTAAATTTATTAAACCGCTGTCGATTGATAAAACCAAAGCCGGCCTGTCACGGGAAGCCACCATCGGCCAGATTGGTATGGTCATCCAGACCAATCTGGAGCATGACGAAGTGAAAGTCCGTTTTCCGATGCCGGTGCTCGGTTCTGATGAATGGAACTGCCGCACTCTAAGTCCGGTGCAGGTCGGTGATCGTGTGCGTGTGGTCGATATTCTTGGCAATGATCTGGTTGTGCAGTTGCATAGCCTGCAGAATGACAACGAAAAACAGTGAGTAATATAAAATGAATGCTGGCTCCATTATTGTTTTAGCCCTGCTGGCCTTTGTGGCCATCACCATTTTTAAAGGGGTGCGTATTGTTCCACAAGGCTATAAATGGATTGTGCAACGTTTGGGTAAATACCACACTACCCTAAGTCCGGGTCTGAACTTCGTAATTCCCTATGTCGATGAAGTGGCCTATAAAGTCACCACCAAAGACATTGTACTGGACATTCCATCTCAGGAAGTCATCAGCCGCGATAACGCCGTTCTGCTCATGAACGCGGTGGCCTACATTAACCTGACCACGCCAGAAAAAGCGGTGTACGGGATTGAAAACTATTCTTGGGCCATTCAGAACCTGGTACAAACCTCGTTGCGTTCTATTGTCGGTGAAATGGATCTGGATGATGCGCTGTCCTCACGTGACCATATTAAGGCACGTTTAAAAGCCTCGATTTCAGATGATATTGCGGACTGGGGTATTACCCTTAAAACCGTTGAAATTCAAGATATTAAACCATCCAACACAATGCAGTCAGCAATGGAAGAACAGGCGGCAGCAGAACGTCAGCGTCGTGCCACCGTAACCAAAGCCGATGGTGAAAAACAGGCAGCCATTCTGGAAGCCGAAGGCCGTCTTGAAGCTTCACGCCGTGATGCCGAAGCACAAGTGGTGCTGGCCGAAGCTTCGCAACGTGCTATTGAAATGGTCACGACAGCAGTCGGCGATAAAGAAATTCCGGTGGCCTATCTGCTTGGTGAACAATATGTGAAAGCCATGCAGGATATGTCGAAGTCGCCAAATGCCAAGACGGTGGTATTACCGGCCGATATTCTGAATACCATTCGTGGGGTCATGGGCCGACAAAACTAAGCACCTTTTTAGCCAAAAATAGACAGCCTAGATGCTGTCTATTTTTATTGCCTGAAAGAAAAATCAGTATTTCATGCAAAATTATGGTTAAATTTCGCCTTCATTTTTTGAATCTTTCAGGACTTGTGAGTATCCATCAAGAATTTGCATGGAACGCATTGAGGCCATAAGTCCTTTACTGTCCAACATACTATATGGATACCGTATGAGCTCCCTAAATCCGACCTTAATCACCTTTCTGTTTTATATTGTCGCCATGATCGCGATTGGTCTGATGGCCTATCGCGCAACCACCAACTTTTCAGACTATATTCTGGGTGGCCGCCGTTTAGGCAGCTTTGTCACGGCCCTGTCTGCTGGCGCATCGGATATGAGTGGCTGGTTATTGATGGGTTTACCGGGGGCAATTTATCTGTCTGGTTTATCTGAGGTGTGGATTGCCATTGGTCTGATTATTGGTGCCTGGCTAAACTGGTTACTGGTTGCGGGCCGCTTACGGGTACATACCGAAGTGCAGCACAATGCCCTGACCTTACCGGATTATTTCTCCAATCGCTTTAATGACCGGAAAAAAGTGCTGCGTATTGTATCGGCCTTTGTGATTCTGATTTTTTTTGCGATTTACTGTGCTTCAGGCATGGTGGCCGGTGCGCGCTTGTTCGAAAGTATGTTTGAAATGTCGTATAGCACAGCCTTATGGATCAGTGCCATTGCCACCATCAGCTATGTTTTTATTGGCGGCTTCTTGGCGGTGTCCTGGACAGACACCATTCAGGCTGGCCTGATGATCTTTGCCTTAATCCTGACGCCTATTGTTACTCTGCTGACCTTTTCTGATTTATCTCAAGTGGCGCTGGCACTGGAAGCTGCGCGTCCGCAAGCCATGAATCTGGTCGGTGATTTAAGTATTGTTGCGATTATCTCGTTACTGGCCTGGGGCCTGGGTTATTTCGGTCAACCGCACATTCTGGTGCGCTTTATGGCGGCAGATTCGGTGAAGTCGATTCCAAATGCACGCCGTATTGGCATGACCTGGATGATCCTGTGTTTAGGTGGTGCGGTGGCGGCCGGTTTCTTTGGTATTGCCTACTTCCAGCAACATCCGGAACTGGCCGGCGTGGTGAATGCCAACCCTGAAACCGTGTTTATGGAACTGACCAAAATCCTGTTTAATCCGTGGGTGGCTGGTATTGTCTTGGCGGCAATTCTGGCTGCGGTGATGAGTACCCTAAGCTGTCAGCTGCTGGTGTGTTCAAGTACCCTAACTGAAGACTTCTATAAATCATTCCTGCGTAAATCTGCCTCACAAAAAGAGCTGGTCTGGGTTGGCCGTTTAATGGTGTTACTGATTGCCCTGCTGGCAATCTGGATGGCCGGTAATCCGGAATCGAAAGTTCTTGGCCTGGTGGCTTATGCCTGGGCTGGTTTTGGTGCCGCTTTTGGTCCACTGATTATTTTGTCTTTATTCTGGAAACGCATGACTTTAAATGGCGCACTCGCCGGCATGATCGTGGGTGCGGTGATGGTGATTCTCTGGAAAAATGTCTGGGGCGATACCGGTATCTATGAAATTATTCCGGGCTTTGTCTGCTCGTTTATTGCCATTATTGTGGTGAGCTTGCTGGGCAAAGCGCCAAGCAGCAGCATTACTGAGCGTTTTGATGAAGCAGACCGCTTGTACAAACAACAGACTCAATAATTGCTCCATGCAAAAACAAAATAGCCAGTGACATCACTGGCTATTTTTTTAGCAACTTAATTGATCAATTCAAAGACTGGACAGTAAGAGAGTACGCGGACCATTTTGGATGGTGACAATGGCTGATAACCTCTGCCCCAACCATCCCACCAAAGAACAGCAAACGCCCCTTGCTGCTGTTCTTTAGCTGAATCTTTGAAGCAGCGTTTAAGATTCCAGCCCTTCTTTATTACCCTGCTTTTTACGCGACTTGCTAAAGCGCTGCGCCGGCCAAGACATAATAAAACGCGCACCGCCCAAAGTGGTGCTCTGATCCACCTCAATCTTGCCGCCAAACCAGTAGGCAATCCGGCTGACAATCGACAGGCCTAAACCATAACCACCAGAGGCACGGGTCCGGCTATCATCTAAACGGGCAAAGGCTTCAAATACGCGGCTCCGGTCTTCTTCTGGAATGCCCGGCCCATCATCTTCCACACAGACATAAGCCACGCCTTGTGCAGTCACGCCACCGCTGACCAGTACCTTGTGGTCACAATAACGCACCGCATTCCCGACCAAGTTCTGCACCACGCGGTGTAAATAACGGCGCTCGGCATCGACTTCCAGACTGGTCGACATGGTTTGCAGCTGGATGTCCTTACCGGTTTTCAGCGCATTAGTTTCATTGACCACCTGATCCAGCACATCAAACAGCACCACTTTTTCAATTTCCAAGGATGGCATGCCCTGCTCCAGTTTGGCATAGGTCATGATCTCGTCAATCAGGGTATTCAGTGCTTCAATGTCTTTATCAATCATGTCCAGCTGCTGAATCCGGTATTCGTAATCATCTTCTTCGGCCAGCATTTCCATCCCAAAACGAATCCGCGCTACCGGGGTACGCAGTTCATGCGATACCGCGCGCATCAGCTCGCGCTGGGCTTCAATCAGACGCTGGATATGATCGGACATGCTATTATAGCTGGAGGCCAGACTGGCCATTTCATCTGAACCGTCAATGGGTAAACGCAGGTTTAAATCGCCGGTTTTCATGCGGTTCAGGGCGAAATTTACTTCACGGATTTTGCGCTGCATCGGCAGAATCAGGCCATAAATGCCCAGACTCAGAATAAACAGACTTAGCAAGGTAATCCCGGCCGCCAGCTGGAATGGCATCCAGTTAAACAGCGGTACCGGACCAAGTACCAGCACCTCGGACGGTGAATTCGGCATTGGCGAAATAATGGAGATGGTGGTGCCACGTACGCTGGCATTATCCCGATACAGGATAATGCTGTGGTCCAGCCTTAAACGGCCAATTTGCTCGGAGTCGAGCGGTAAATCGGCAATGTTCTGAATGTCGATAGGATAAGAGAACTGATCCTGGATACGGGCCAGATATTCTTTTTCCTGTCCCGGGAAATAGACCAGATAATCCAGAATAAAGATCGGCAATGCCTTCATTTGCCGTTCGGTAATTTCATCGGCCTTGATATACAGATAATGTTCTGGGTCATTTTTCAGGCCCATAATAATATAGGCTGTGGTCGTTTCTGCATCGTAACGTACCGCAGCCTTGCGCTCTTTAATCCGTTTCAGTTCGGCCCGTGACAGCTCGACCTTATCGGCAGCAATATAATAAATGGGCAGTTCCAGCAAATCCGAGGCATCTGAAATCCAGTCCTGCTTTTGCTGCTCATTGGGTTGTCGCGCCACCCCCTCACTAATGATATAGGCCATACCATCGGTCAGGGATTCACGATATTCTTGCGCGCGCTGATAGTTAATGATCTGAACCAGCAGATAGCCAAACACGGCCACCAATGCCACCAGAATCACCAATCCTGCATAAATCCGCAAGAATATGCTGTGTTTGAACACGAAAAACCGTCCTATCTCAGATACGCGCGACGATTATATACCATTCGTTTCTTTGACAAATAAGTATCCTTTGCTGCGTACAGTTTTAATACGCTTTGGATTTTCCGGGTCATCGCCAATTTTTGGACGGATGCGCGAAATACGTACGTCAATTGAACGGTCCTGACCGTCATATTCAATACCGCGCAGGCGCTCGAAAATATCTTCACGCGACAGGATACGGCCAGCATTCGAAGCCAGTAACCAGAGCAGGTCATATTCTGCGCTGGTGAAATCGACCAGTTCACCATTCAAGGTTACCGAGCGGCCACCATTGTCGATGACCAGGTCATCAAATTCGATACGCTGTGCCACTTCATCTTCAGGGGCTTTGTCAGTACGGCGCAGCAAGGCACGAATACGCGCCAGCAGAACACGTGGCTGAACCGGCTTGGCGACATAGTCATCTGCACCCATTTCCAGACCCAGAACCTGGTCCATATCTTCGGTACGTGCAGTGAGCATCAGAATCGGTTGATGATAATGTGGACGAACCTCGCGGCAAATGGTCAAACCGTCTGCACCCGGCAGCATTACATCCAGCACCACTAAATCTGGCTGCTCCGCGATAATACGGCGGATGGCACGGTTCCCATCTGGCTCAACACCCACTTCCAGTCCGTTACGGATCAGGTATTCCTGGGTTAAACGTGCCAGACGCTCATCATCTTCAACAATTAAAATTTTTGGTAACTTTTCTTCTTGGCTCATGAACTGCCCCTTTATTTGATTAAACGTATTCTATCCTTTTAAAATCCGGGAGATACGTCGAAATATATTCTGCAATATACACACGTTTACATTGTAAACAAGATGCTATTCACTAAACTGATACATCAAAGTAGCTTTTTGTTATATTTTTATTAATTATTGAATTCCTTATACTTTTCTCTTTTTAACTGAATTCCATGAATTCAACAACATAAATCTTTTTTAAAATGTACAATTTTTTTGCAGCTTTTGGCCATTGATCAGAATGTGACTGACTGTTCAAAGAGATTTTTAGTTATCCACAAGTTTATCTATAAGCAGATTATGCCGGCTTTGTTATGCTATGCCCGTGTCCGATAAGGCTTATAGCCGAATGGACAAATCGGGGATTTTTTTGCAAAAGATTTTATCCAAAAAACGCCAAAAATTTTAAAGAAAAGTCAATATTGATCTACCCTAAAATTTCCCGTATCTTGTGTTCAATTCAATTTTAAACCACTAAGTCTTGTGTTTATTCCTCAAACACTGTGGCCTATTTTTTGCCCGGTTCAATGGTCTATAAACATAACAATAGATGACAATGGAGCTATGCTGACATGAGCGTAATCACATCCACACCCGGTCAACTTCAGGTGATTAAACGCACCGGTGAAGTGGCCCCTTTCGATGCAGAAAAAATCTCTGTAGCGATTGGTAAAGCTTTCCTGGCGGTTGAAGGTCAGCAAAGCGCCGATTCCAGCCGTATTCATGACCGTATCGAACAACTGACTGAAATGGTTCTGAACACGTTTAAGCGTCGTTTACCATCAGGCGGCACCATTCACATTGAAGAAATTCAGGACCAGGTTGAACTTGCGCTTATGCGTACTGGCGAACAGAAAGTTGCTCGTGCTTATGTCATCTATCGCGAACAACGTTCTGAAGCACGTAAGCAGATGGGTGCCAACCATCATCCGACCTTACAGATCACTGACAGCCAGGGCCAGTTAAAGCCACTGGATTTAAGTGCATTGACAGCAACCGTCACCACTGCAGCTGAAGGTCTTGAAGGCATTGATGTTCAGGCCATTGTCGATGAAACCGTGAAAAACCTGTACAACGGCGTAAAAGAGTCAGACATCTCAACCACCATGATGATGGCGACGCGTACCCGTATTGAACAGGAACCAAACTATACTTACGTTACTGCGCGCCTGCTGTGTAATGACTTAGTGGCAACAGGCCTGGAGTTCCTGGGTCTACCAGTAGAAACCCCTGAAGGCGAAGCTCTGGAAACCTTCCTGAAAAAAGGTATCGAGCTGGAGCTGCTGTCAGAAGACCTGCTGAACTTTGATCTGGCAAAACTGGCCGCTGCCATTCAGCCAGAACGTTCTAACCAGTTTACGTATCTTGGTTTACAGACGTTATTCGACCGTTACTTCATCCATAAAGATGGTATCCGTTTCGAATTGCCGCAATTGTTCTTCATGCGCGTTTCTATGGGTCTGGCGCTGAACGAAGACAACAAAGAAGAACGTGCAATTGAGTTCTATAACTTGTTGTCGAGCTTCGACTACATGGCTTCTACGCCTACCCTGTTTAACTCAGGTACGCTACGTCCGCAGTTATCTAGCTGTTACCTCACCACCATTGGTGATGACCTGTACGATATTTATGGCGCAATGCGTGATAACGCAATGCTGTCTAAATGGGCAGGCGGTTTAGGTAATGACTGGACTCCAGTTCGTGCCCTGAACTCTTACATCAAAGGGACCAACGGTAAATCACAAGGTGTGGTACCGTTCCTGAAAGTCGCGAACGATACTGCGGTTGCGGTGAACCAGGGTGGTAAGCGTAAAGGTGCGGTGTGTGCCTATCTTGAAACCTGGCACTTAGACATTGAAGAATTCCTGGAACTGCGTAAGAACACCGGTGATGACCGTCGTCGTACCCATGACATGAACACAGCCAACTGGGTTCCGGACTTATTCATGCAACGTGTGTTTGAAGATGCTGAATGGACCCTGTTCACGCCATCTGAAACACCAGACCTGCATGATCTGACTGGACAGGCCTTCACTGAGCGCTATACGCATTACGAAGCGGTAGCGAAAGAGCAGAACCTGCTGCATAAGAAAGTACGTGCCAAAGACTTATGGCGCAAAATGCTGTCGATGCTGTTCGAAACCGGCCATCCGTGGATTACATTCAAAGACGTATGTAACCTGCGTTCACCACAACAACATGTGGGCGTGGTGCACTCATCTAACCTGTGTACAGAAATTACCCTGAACACCAGCAAAGATGAAATCGCGGTCTGTAACCTGGGTTCAATTAACCTGGTACAGCACGTTCAAGGTGGCAAGCTGGATCATGAAAAACTGGCACGTACCATCAAAACTGCGGTACGTATGCTCGACAACGTGATTGACATCAACTACTACGCGGTACCACAGGCGAAAAACTCGAACCTGCGTCACCGTCCGGTAGGTATGGGGATCATGGGCTTCCAAGATGCACTGTACGAAATGGGCATCGCCTACGGTTCTGATGCAGCAGTTGATTTTGCTGATGAATCAATGGAAGTGATTTCTTACTACGCAATTCAAACTTCAAGTGATCTGGCGGTTGAACGTGGCACCTATGAAACCTTCAAAGGTTCATTATGGGATCAGGGTATTTTACCAATCGACTCTTTAGAGCTGGTAGCGAAAACCCGTCCTGAGCGCATGTTTGAAGTTGATCGTACCCAACGTCTGGACTGGGACACTTTACGTGCCAAAGTTCAAAAAGACGGTATGCGTAACTCGAACGTGATGGCCATTGCACCAACAGCAACTATTTCTAACATCTGTGGCGTGTCTCAATCGATTGAGCCAACCTTCCAGAACCTGTATGTGAAATCGAACCTGTCTGGTGAGTTCACTGTGATCAACCCTTACCTGGTACGTGCATTGAAAGAACGCGGCCTATGGGATGCGGTAATGGTCAACGACCTGAAACACTTCGAAGGTTCAGTACAAAAGATCTCGCGTATTCCTGAAGAGCTGAAAGCCATCTTCGCGACTGCGTTTGAAGTTGAGCCACGCTGGATTGTGGATGCTGCGTCACGTCGTCAGAAATGGATTGATCAGGCACAGTCACTGAACCTTTACATCTCTGGTGCAAATGGTAAGAAACTGGACATCACCTATAAGATGGCTTGGTTACGTGGTCTGAAAACGACGTATTACCTGCGTGCTTTAGGTGCAACATCGGCTGAGAAATCAACCATTAATACTGGTGCATTGAATGCAGTTAAACCTGCGACAGTTGCAGCACCAGTAGCAGCAGTTGCTCAAGAAGCTAAACCTGAAGCAGCAGCGTCAGAAGAAGGCTTTGAACAAGCAGCACCAGTGCCAATGGCATGTTCAATTGACAATCCTGATTGTGAGGCTTGTCAATAATGAATAGTGTTAATCCTGATTTAGTTTTAGGTATATTGTCTATAGTTTTAGGTTTTTCAACGATTGTTGTTCCTATCGTTATAGCTATCATTATTGCAATGAAAAACTAAAACACTCTAAAAGGTTGGTATTAATTATCAACCTTTTAGGCTTATCAGAATTAACACTAATTCATCTACAAAAAGGATTCCATCATGCCACATATGACTCATAACTATATGTTAGGACTCGCGGTTCTGGTCTTTTCCTTTATTTTCTTTTACACGCCGATGGTCTATGCCTTTTTGGCCATTCGCAAACAGAAGCGAAAGCAAAATAAGTCTTGAGGATCGTGTTCTACGTACATTTTTAGAACAAGCATCGGCAAAACTTAATTTTGCTTTCACAAATTAAGCGTATAGTAAGACATCTCCCCTTCGTCGTGAGATGTCCAATAAAAGATATAAAGCAACGAAGAGAGAATTGATATGTCTATCCTAAGTTGGGACGATTTCGAAGATGATTCGCAAAAACCGGCTGCTCCTGAACACCAGCCTACGCCCGTCGAACCGCAAAAAGCGGCTAATCCGCAAGTGGTACCTGCTGCAGAGCAACCACAGACGCATGTGGCAGCTGCACAACCCGCTGCAACCCCTCGAAGCGGATCAGCAAATTCAACCGATTCGCTGGCAAGAGCATCTGCTTCCCTAGAACAGCTTGACGTGGCGCCTGGCCTGGAAGAGCTGGAAATGGGTGCAGGACGCGTACAGGTTGATGACAAACGTATGATCAACTGCCGCGCTGACTTAAACCAGCTGGTGCCGTTCAAATACGAATGGGCTTGGCAAAAATATCTGGATGGTTGTGCCAACCACTGGATGCCACAAGAAATCAACATGAACCACGATATCGCGTTGTGGAAGTCTGAAAATGGCTTGACTGAAGATGAACGTACCATCGTGATGCGTTCACTGGGCTTTTTCTCGACTGCTGACTCACTGGTGGCCAATAACCTGGTTCTGGCGATCTACCGTCACATCACTAACCCGGAATGCCGTCAGTACATCTTGCGTCAATCGTTTGAAGAAGCGATTCATACGCATGCGTATCAGTACTGTATCGAATCTTTGGGCATGGATGAAGGCGAAGTCTTCAACATGTACCGTGAAGTACCATCAGTCGCACGTAAAGCAGCTTGGGGCTTGAAATACACCCAGTCTTTAAGCGACCCAACCTTCAAAACCGGTACGCCTGAAAACGACCAGATTTTGCTGCGTAACCTGATTGCATTCTACTGCGTACTTGAAGGTATTTTCTTCTACTGCGGTTTCACGCAAATCCTGTCAATGGGCCGTCGTAACAAGATGAATGGTGTGGCGGAACAGTTCCAGTACATCTTGCGTGATGAATCAATGCACTTGAACTTCGGTATCGACATGATCAACCAGATCAAGATCGAGAACCCGCACCTGTGGACCGCCGAGTTCCAGCAAGAAGTGATTCAAATGATTCTTGAAGGCACCATGCTTGAGATTGAATATGCACGTGATACCATGCCACGTGGCGTATTGGGCATGAACGCTGGCATGATGGAAGAATATCTGAAGTTCATCTGTAACCGCCGTTTAAGCCAGTTGGGCTTACCTGAGCAGTTTAGCGGTGTGACCAACCCGTTTGCCTGGATGTCTGAGATGATGGACCTGCGTAAAGAGAAGAATTTCTTCGAGACGCGTGTAACGGATTATCAGACGGGCGGTGCGTTGAGCTGGTAAAAGTTTATGATTAAACCCTCCGAAGAGGGTTTAATTTTTTCAGCACTATAAATAAGCTGAATTCATCTGCGAATAAAAAATATAAATTCGCACCCTCTTGAATACAAAAAAGATGCGATATGCGTCTTTTTATAAAAATTCTGAATCTTTAAGCCGGAATACGTAACACCTGTCCAGGGAAAATATCATCCGCATCTTTTAACAAAGGACGGTTGGCTTCAAAGATTTTATTATACTGATTAGCATCACCATAAAATTCTTTTGAGATTTTAGACAGGGTATCGCCTGATTTAACTGTATAGAATTTACTTTCTGGTTCTGGCGTTGCCACAGTCATCTGATCATCCACTTGCGCGACATGATCAATATTTCCCACCGCCAGTACAATTTTCTCACGATCAGCCTGGCTTTGTACCTGTCCTTTAATCGTGGCTAAATCGGTCTTGCCATTGTAGTTCACAGAAAGGCCCTTAATTGGTAAGCCTAAAGATTTAATATGTCCCAATAATTTATTGGCCATTTCCTGTGCAGACGGTTCTGCTGGCGCCGCCGGTGCTGCCGGTTGTTGCTCTGCCGGGGCAGTGTTTTTCTTACCAATACCTTTTACAAAATCAAAAAGTCCCATTGTTATTCTCCAGCTTTTATTTGATGCAATTGATTTTTATCAATCATTTGGAATTGCGTGCTTTCTTTTTATAACGAAAAAATACACAGGAGAGCGTTGCGCTTGGTTAGATAAAAGTAAGCTTATGTAATTTCGGCCGGCCATAAAAAAACCACCCAAAAGGGTGGCTTTTCTTAGCATCTGCTAAAAATCTTTAATTAACCAAGTTTTTTAGTCACATAGTCAATTGCAGATTGAACAGTTGTAATTTCGTTTGAATCTTCATCAGGAATTGTGATGTCGAAATCATTTTCGAAAGACATTACAAGTTCAACCAGGTCCAGAGAGTCTGCACCTAAGTCATCCATGAAAGATGCTTCGTTTTTAATCTCTTCAGCTTTAAGACCAAGTTGTTCAGCAACCGCTTGTTTAACGCGTTGTTCGATATCGCTCACAGGAATTCTCCTCATTGCTTGTGGCGTTTTTAATGCCGTTAGTTTAATTGAATCTATAAGTTTTTGAAAGTTTATACATGAGCTTAATTCATGTATAAACCACCATTTACATGTAACACTGTACCAGTGATGTAACTTGCTTTGTCAGAAGCCAAGAAACTCACTGCATTGGCGATATCTTGTGGATCACCTAAACGGTTTAATGCCACTTGCTCACTCATTTTTTTGCGAATTTCTTCACTTAACTGTTCGGTCATTTCTGTTGCAATAAAACCGGGTGCAACAGAGTTAACCGTAATTTGACGGCTGCCCATTTCCTTGGCCAGGCTGCGGCTAAATGCCTCAATCCCTGCTTTGGCCGCAGAGTAGTTGGCCTGTCCCGGATTGGCAAAGTGTGCCACCACTGAACTAATATTAATAATGCGACCGAAACGCGCTTTGGTCATGCCTTTCAGTACACGTTTAGACAAACGGTAAACGGCTTTCAGATGAATGTTGAGGATATCATCCCAGTCATCTTCAGACATACGCAGTAACAAATTATCTTTGGTAATACCGGCATTGTTCACCAAGACCAGTACCGGACCATAGTTTTGTTCAATGTCCGAAATCAGCGCATCAATTGCCTCGCCATTACGTACATCCAGGACTTTACCCGCACCCTGTTCACCAAAGCCTGTACTCAGTTTTTCTGCACCTGCTTCAGAAGTTGCTGTCCCAACCACAAAATAACCGTCTTGAATAAGCTGCTGAGCGATGGCTGCACCAATCCCTCGGCTTGCACCTGTCACCAATGCGACTTTGCGTTCTTGTGTCATGCAATTTTCCCTTCAGCCACTAAAATGGCATTTAAGGCATCCTCCAGACGACTGTTACTGTCAATCGGGAATGCTTTTTCTATGTGAGGTAAGCGTTTTGCAAGGTTCGCCAATACGTTTCCTGGACCACATTCAACAATGTACTGAATGCCCTGGTCTTGCAGGTACTGCATGGTGTTTGTCCATTGCACAGACTGATACAATTGAGCAGTCAAAGCCTGACGCAATTGAGCAACATCAGTTGCTACAGCTGCGCCCACATTTTGTATTACAGGAATGCTTGGTAGCTCAATGGCAGTTTGTTCCAAAGCTTGTGCGAACTGTTCTGCAGCCAGTTTCATCAGTGAACAGTGCGATGGCACTGACACCGGAAGCGCAATAGCTTTGGCTGAATTTTCTTTGGCGAGTGCGATGACTGCATCTACCGCTGCTTTATCACCAGCAACTACCACCTGACCTTGGGCATTGTAGTTGGCTGCTTCAACTGAACCGGTGCCTTGTGCGGTAGCTTGCGCACACAGTTCAATCACTTTGGCATCTCCCAGACCCAAAATGGCCGCCATAGCGCCCTGGCCTTGTGGCACAGCCGACTGCATGAGTTTGCCACGCAAATTCACCAGCTTCACGGCATCACCCAGTGATAACGCACCCGCTGCCACCAGCGCGCTGTATTCGCCCAGAGAGTGGCCTGCCAGATATTTGGGTGCTACACCACCCAGCTCCAGCCAGACACGCCATAACGCAATACTGGCGGTCAATAAAACCGGCTGGGTAAATTCTGTTTGATCTAAACCTTCACCACTTTGCGCAATGTGCCATAAATCAAAACCGATTGCGGCCGATGCTTCCGCAAAAGTTTCACGCACACCAGCAAACTGTTCTGCAAGTTCTGCCAGCATGCCGACTTTTTGTGAACCTTGTCCAGGAAACACAAATGCAGTTTTTGTCGCTTGCTCGAATCGTGTAGCAGACATATAAAAATCCTTTCGTGTAGAGCTGTTTTAAACAGGGTACGCCCCTTCAACAGTTCTTTTTTATGTAAGCTGATCGTTGGTGCGAAAATTTAACACTATTTTTCGGGTGAAGTAATTGCGAAAAACAACAAAAAAAGGGAGCTTACGCTCCCATTTTTTCCACTAAGCTTGACGCTTAATGCTTGTCAACAATTATTCAGCATCAGCTGCTTTAGCGAATAATTGACGACCACGGTAGATACCATCTTTAGATACGTGGTGACGACGATGAGTTTCACCAGTAGCTTGGTCTACAGTTAATGCATTCTCGGTTAAAGCGTCATGTGAACGGCGCATGTCACGGCGAGAGCGACTTTTACGGTTTTGCTGAACGGCCATGATGGCTCCTTACAAAGATCGAAAAAATGGATCAGAACAAATTCAGTTGTCTTAACGCAAAATTATAACATAATTTTTAGTTAAGTTTACCCTTCAAACTTGCCAAAACATCAAACGGATTATCCCGTTTTTCTTCGACATCGTTCTGAACGGCAGGTTGATGCTTGTGTTCGCAAGCGTCATGCTTAGGCGACAAAGGCAGCAACAATAACAGTTCATCTTCTATAAGTGCGAGTAAATCAGCCGTCGCCGGTGAATCATAATCACCTTTGCTGGTTGCTTCACTTTCACCCAGAACAATGAAATCAGCATCCTCATCCAAGCGCTCTATCAGTGACTCATCATCTACAAGCGCTAAATGGAAGTCTAAAACAAGGTCAATTTCCACGGTATCCAGACAGCGCTGGCATTCCATTGGAACTTGTGTTTCAACGTGACCATCTAGCCATGCAATGCGATGATAGGCATCCATTGATAGCTTACAGTCTATGTTAATCAATTGATCATCAATTGATCCAACAGCTTCACGAGCAATACGAGCAAAGCGAGACAATGGCAGGGTACCTGACCATGTAAAGCCCTGTTCAGCCCATTTAAACGGCTCAATCTGTGCCGGAAAGGTATTTGCTGACATAATTAAGGCGGCAATTCTACAAATTCATCAGTACTCTGTCAAAGATTAAGATACAATTTTGTACTTATTTAGACAGACCAATTGGGTAAATTAAGTCATGCATCTGTTGCAGCCGCAAACAGAAGTGAATGTTTCATCACTCGTTAGCACACTTTCAACGCTCGATTCTGACATTTCACCTGACCAAGTGCAACTCTCGGACTGGTTGAAATTATCGACAGAATCAGAATACGTCGATTGGCTCATCTTACACTTTAATCACTGGTTTTCCCACCACAATGTCAACCTGGTGCGTGGTGATTTTGAACCGGAGTATTTTCCCGCCACCGCAGACACCCCTGCTCGCATCCAGTTTGCGCATGGTTTCTTTAACAGTGCACTGCATGAAATCAGTCACTGGACCATTGCCGGTGAGGAACGCCGTAAACAGCCCGATTTAGGCTACTGGTATGCCCCCGATGGCCGCACGGCTGAGCAGCAGGCCCTGTTTGAGCAGGTCGAAATCAAGCCGCAAGCGATTGAATGGATGTTTGCCACTGCATTTGGACGCAAATTCCGGGTTTCTTTAGATAACCTGACCGGTGAAGGCGGCGATGGTGCCTGCTTTAAAGACAATGTTTATGCCCAGGTACAGCGTTATTTTCGTGGTGAAGCCAAACTGCCACGCGATGCCAAACGCTTTATTGACTGTATCTGTTTATGTACCCGGCATGGCAAAAGCTTACATAGCGATGAATTTGCAAGAGAAATGCTTGATTAAATTACATAAATCAACGCTCTGGATACACAGAGCTTTGTACAATGGTCTGAAAAGCGAATCATCATCAGATCAGGAGAAAAGAATATGCTGCATTTAAGAGTTCATCCTGAAAATCCTCAGCCCCGTTTAATTAGTCAGGCAGTAGAACGGATTCGTGCCGGCGATGTGGTGGTCTATCCTACCGATGCAGCCTATGCGATTGGCTGCCAGATTGGGAATAAAGCAGCCATGGAACGGATTGCCCAGATTCGTGGTCTTAGCCCTAAACATCAATATGCAATTTTATGTTGTGACCTGTCCGATATTGCCACTTATGCCAAGGTCGATAATGCCATGTATCGCCTGCTAAAAAACAATACCCCGGCAGTAACCACTTTTATTTTACCGGCCACCAGTGAAGTGCCGCGCCGTCTGATGCACCCGAAAAAGAAAACCATTGGCCTGCGTATTCCGAGCAATCCGGTTTGCCAAATGTTACTGAAAGAGCTGGATGAACCGCTCTTGACCTCCACCCTGATTTTACCGGGGCAGGATGATCCACTGGATGATCCTTATGATATTGAAATGCAGCTTGGTAAACGAATTGATGTGTTTATTGATAGTGGCCTGGGGACTTTAACCACCACCAGTATTGTCGATTTATCTGGTGACCAGCCGGAAATTATCCGTCGTGGTATTGGTGATGTAAGCGCGTTTGAATAACGGCGCTCAGCGCCACCTCAGGAGGAAACGGTATGGATTTATTTTATCTGTTGCTGAATCTGCGCGAGTTTCCAAAAAGCCAGCTAATCTATGCGACCCAACCCTGGTCTCTGGAAGCTGAGGTTCTACTGCTGGATGCAATACCCAACCCGGCTGCCGTGCTCTCTATCGGACAGCAGGTGTATCATCTGCTGTCGAGTGTTGAAGAGGCCTATATCCTGTCCTTAAGATTAGGCCACCAGAACCTGTGCAGCCGTGAAATGTGTCAGCAACTGCTGGAACAGCTTGAGCAGTCCGCTTTATCACGTGTTTGATCTGAGGTGAGTTTTTCTTGCTAAAACCCTTATCTGTATGCGCTTTTAGGCCATATCTTCTACTGTATTGAACGTGATTTTTCCTGCTTTTTCGCTGCAGAATTGCCATCTACTTTTGCTTTTTTTCGCTTTTAGTCATTTGGGTAATTTATTTCATGGTCAATTTCCATTAAACTACGCGCAATTAACTCCATGCTTTCTTTTCGATGTGAGATCGAATGTAAAGCTCTTTTCATGCCTTTGAAAATTCGCGTGGCCTAAAACTGTAATGAATCAATCTGTGCATCCTGCTATGGACCAAGTCCCGCACATCCGCGTTTTGGATGAGTGGCAAGAGACGATTCCTGAGGATTTATATATTCCTCCTGCAGCATTTGAAATTCTGTTAGAGCATTTCGAAGGCCCGCTCGACTTTCTGATTTACCTGATTCAAAAAAACGGCTTTGACCTGCTACAGGTTGATATCGCACCGATTGCCTCTCAGTATTTGGCTTATATGGATGCGATGAAATCCCTGAATATTGAGCTGACCGCAGATTATATGGTGATGGCTGCCCTGCTGGCCGATTTAAAATCGCGTTTGCTGCTGCCGAAACCCAAAGCCATCAGCGAGCTGGAAAAAGATCCGAAGCAGGAACTGATTGACCGGCTGGAAAATTATTTACGTATTAAACAGGCGGCTGAACGTCTGGGGCAAATGCCGGTGTTAGAGCGTGATACCTTTAATACCCATGTCAGCCTGGGCCAAGTGGCGTATAGTAATGAGGGTCATGAGGCCAGCCTGTTACGTGATGCGCTATTTTGTGTATTTAACCGCCCTGAACCGGTGATTCACCAAATTCAGCAGGAACCGGTGTTACTGGAAGAACGGATTGCCTATATTGAAGCAAAGCTGCAAAGCGGTGAAGTGCTAGCGTTTGCCGAGCTGCTCAAGCCGAGCCAGGGCCGTATGGGCATGGTCGTGACCTTTATGGCGATTCTGGAACTGACCCGTCAGCAAAAAGTGGCAATTGTTGCCAGTGGTGTCGAAGCACCGCTGGCCATTCAGGGAGCACAGGCCTAATGTCAGAGCAAACCCTTAACATGTCCAGTGATGAACAGCATCATGAAGTGCTGATGCAGCTAGAAGCCATTATTTTTGCCAGTGATGCACCGGTATCGCTGGCACGTCTGAAAGAAGCATTTCAGGCACGCTATAGTAAGGCAGAATTAAAAGTCTTTTTACAACAACTGGCCATGCTGCAACATGGCCGGTCTATTGAACTGGTTGAAACTGCGCAAGGTTTCCGTTTTCAGGTACGGGCCAAATATCGTACCCTGATTGCACAGGCCTGGCCGGAACGACCAACCCGTTTATCCCCGTCTTTACTCGAAACACTGGCTGTGATTGCTTACCATCAACCGGTGACCCGAGCAGATATTGAACAGATTCGCGGAGTATCAAACAACAGTCAGATTCTCAGAACGTTGTTTGACTGGAACTGGATTAAGGAATCCGGTTTCCGGGAACTCCCTGGAAGACCCGCGTTGTTAGTCACAACGCCACAATTTTTAAATGCATTTGGCCTGACCTCTGTCGGTCAATTGCCTCCCCTGCAGGATGCCAAGGAAGCTTTCATGCACCTCGATGCCCAGGCACCGAGATCGTGAATAGGTGAACTGTTGATGATAATTTCTAAGGTTATGCTGTCATGAGTGAAAAATTGCAAAAGGTACTGGCACGCGTTGGTTTGGGTTCTCGCCGTTATATGGAAGAAGTCATTGCCGCTGGTCGTGTAAGTGTCAATGGCCAAGTGGCCCAGGTGGGTGAGCGTATTGAACCAGACGATGAGCTTCGTATCGATGGTCGTAAAGTCAGCTTCCAGATTGAAGATGAAATCCGTCGCCGTGTGCTGATTTACTACAAACCGGAAGGTGAAATCTGTTCACGTAACGATCCGGAACAACGCCCGACCGTATTTGATCATTTACCATCAATCGCCAATGATCGCTGGGTCATGGTCGGCCGTCTGGATATCAACTCGACCGGTCTGTTACTGTTCACCAATGATGGCGAACTGGCAAACCGCCTGATGCATCCATCCAATGAAATTGAGCGTGAATATGCGGTCCGTGTAATGGGTGAAGTCACGCCACAAATCCGTAACAACATGCTGCGTGGTGTGGTACTGGATGATGGCCCGGCCAAGTTTGAATCCTTCTCTGAAATTGGTGGTGATGGTATCAACCGCTGGTATCAGGTGGTGGTAAAAGAAGGTCGTAACCGCGAAGTACGTCGTATTTTCGAATCTCAGGGCTTAAAAGTTAGCCGCCTGCTACGTACCCGTTATGGTACCGTGATTCTGCCACGTGAACTGCGTACTGGCCGCTGGATGGAACTGGACAAGAATGACATCGACAACCTGACCAAAGCGGTTGAGCTGAAACCACGTCAGGGAACCGGTCTGTACGGTATGGCTAAACGCCGTAATGAACGTATGCAGGAAAAACCGATGGCAGCGCGTCGCGGTGGTTTCTTGCGTCAGCAGCGCCGTGACAATGAAGCAGCGCCAACGTCTTCAACCCGCGGCCCGCGTGATGATAACTTTGGCAATCGTGAACGTCGTGAAAACCAGAATGGCACACACTTTGCCCGCCGTGATAACCCAAATGGCAACAGCTTTGGCCGTCAAGAGCGTGATGAACATGCGCCACGCAAACCATTTGGCAACAAAAGCTTTAGAAAGTTTTAAGCTGCCTAGCAAAAAGCCACTCAATTGAGTGGCTTTTTTTATCACAGTTTTAATCCAAAACTGGAATCTCAATCCATTTTGCCTCTGGAAAATGCCGAGCCAAATAGGTTTTTAAATACTCAGCGGTATCTTTAGAAATCAGCGGATCTTGTGATTCATCTTTCAGGTTATAGGCCAGCGCATACAGCGACAGCCCTCGCGCCATCAACGCTTCCAGACTTAATAAGGTATGGTTAATGCTACCCAGACGTCCTGAACTGACCAGAATCACCGGATACTGCTGCTCGGCAATATAATCAATCGTTAACATTTCCGTGGTGAGCGGCACCATCAGGCCACCGGCACCTTCCAGTAGTACCACATCAAAACGCGCTGCCAGTTGCTCTGTCGCCTGGCGGATGTTATTGAAATCAATCTCACGGCCATCAATTTGGGTGGCCAGATGCGGCGATGCCGGATAAGTGAAAATCTCGGGCATGGTCAGCTTGCTGTCATCTTCAGGCAACCAGCCACAGCCCATCATCTCCCGATGTTGCTGGATATCTTCCGAAATATCAGTATTGCCAGTCTGAATCAGCTTTTGGGTGATGGTTCGCTGTCCTTCAGCACTCCAGACCTTGGCCAGATAACCGGTGGTATAGGTTTTGCCAATTCCGGTATCAATTCCACTGACAAAATAGATCTGTGCCATTAGCCTGTGCTCCGTGCAATACAATAAATCGGATGATAACTGAGCAGATATTCCTGCTGGCCGGCCACATTCAGCCGGGAAAACTGCCGATAGGCCTGATAAAACTGCTGCAAACTGTGTTTGGTCCAGCGGTGCCCGGAAGCGGTACCCGTGACCCCGGTGGCTTTTAAATGCTGCAATACCTGACGTGGATGTTCAAAAGCCAGGGTTTTGACAGTTTCAGACAAATACACAATTTCGAAGCCTTGTGACTCCAGACAGCGGCGCAGTTCCGGCAGGCTGAAATAATCCAGCCCCTGCCCGGTCAGGGCTTTAATTTCCTTGAGATTGTCCGGACCAAAACTAGAAAAACATAAATAACCCGAAGGCTTTAAAGCATGGGCGATTTTGGCAAACAGCTGCTGCAGATTCTGCATCCATTGCAAGGCTGAACTCGAAATCAGCACATCCAGCTGTTCTGGAAAAGCAATCTGCTCGGCATCGCCAATCCACCATTCGGTTCGGGAAGTAGAAAACGGTTGCTGCTGGACTTCTGGATACAGGTCATTGAGCAGCAACTGCTGCACCTGAAAGTGCTGCTCCAGCGCACGGGTTAAAGCCCCCGTACCACAGCCAATTTCAAACACCCGTCCCAGTTTTCGACTGGTTAGATGTGACTGCATCAGCCGAACCAGTTGCTGGCAAATCTGCTGCTGAATCACCGCATGCTGCAAATAGCTGTGATGCGCCTGGGCAAAACGCCGTGCCACTTGCGATTTATTTACAGACATCGCTGACTTGTCCATCATAACAGCGCCACGCATTGCGCCAGCTCACTGGACTGAATCTGCGCGGTCAGGCAAATCCGCAGCCGTGAACTGTTTTGCGGTACGGTCGGCGGACGTACCGGCATGATATAAAACCCAGCCTGCTGTAGCTGCTGTGCCTTTTGTACGGCTTTTTCCGATTCGCCCAGAATTACCGGCACAATCTGCGAGGTCGATGGACAGGCATAGCCTTTGGCTTCAACCTGCACTTTTAATTCCTGGCTGATCTGCTGTAAATGCTGGCGCTGGGCTTGCATCTGCAACATCTTCTGGAACATAAACCGGGTCCAGGCCATATTCAGCGGCGGCTGCGCGGTACTGAAAATCAACGGGCGCATGCGGTTAATTAAATAGTCACGGATCAACGGATGGCTAATCAGATATCCACCGACTGATGCCAAGGTCTTGCCAAAAGTCCCCACCAGAAAATCAATCTGCTCCAGCACCGCATACTGCTCTGCACAGCCCAGCCCCCGCTCTCCACGTACGCCAATGGCATGTGCTTCATCAACATACAGCATCACTTTCGGATAACGCTGCTTTAACTGCACCAGTGCCGCCAGATCGGTTTCATCACCATCCATACTAAAAATGGATTCGGTCACGACTATAATCCGTTCAATTTGCGCATCGTCATGATACTGTTCCAGCAGCCGGGCCAGATGCGCCAGATCATTATGCCGGTAGCGCACCGCCTTGGCAGAAGATAAACGGATACCATCAATCATGCTAGCATGGACCAGCTTGTCGGCCAGAATCAGGGTTTTACTGTCGGCCAGTGCCGGTAAAATCCCGATATTCATATGGTAGCCACTGTTAAACAGCAAGGCGGCACGGCCAAAGGCCTGACTCAGACTCGTTTCCAGCTGCTCATATTCCCGGAAGTTCCCGGTCAGCAAACGCGACGATGAGGCGCTCATACGGCGCTCGGTGACAGGAGTTAAATCAAAAAATTCTTCACGCAAGCTGACATCGCTGGCCAGCCCCAGATAATCATTACTGGACAGATTCAGCATGCGCTGCCCGTGAATCTGAATCATGCGGCCATGTTGCAGATTGGACTGAAACTGGCGCAAATTGGCAGTGCGTTTTAACTGTTCCAGCTGCTGGGCATAATGGTCGAGCAAACTCATGCGGCATTCTCCTGCATCTGGCGAACCACCTCGGTCAACTGGGTCAGCAAGTAGTGCAGTTCATCTGCTGAAATCACATACGGCGGCATCACATAAACCAGTTTGCCAAATGGCCTCACCCAAATGCCCCGCTGTACAAACTGCTGCTGCAGGCTTTGCATATCGACTGGCGTAGTCAGTTCAACCACCCCAATTGCGCCCAGCACCCGCACATCCTGTACATGGCTCAGCTGAGCCAGTGGCGTTAAAGCCTGTTTCAATTGCTGTTCAATCTGCTGGATCTTGGCCTGCCAGTCCTGCGCCAGCAAGACTTGAGTACTTTTCAGTGCCACCGCACAAGCCAGTGGATTGGCCATAAAGGTCGGGCCATGCATAAATACGCCAGCTTCCCCCTGACTGATGGTGTCTGCCACCTGCTTGCTGGTTAAAGTTGCCGACAGGGTCATATAACCACCCGTCAGTCCTTTGCCAATACACATGATATCCGGCTCGACTCCGGCATGTTCCCAGGCAAATAACTTGCCGGTACGACCAAAGCCGGTGGCAATTTCATCAAAAATCAGCAGCAGACCATACTGCTCGCATAAACGCTTGGCCTGACGCAAATATTCAGGATGATAAAAGCGCATACCGCCCGCGCCCTGTACAATCGGCTCTAGAATCAGTGCGGCCAGTGTATGCTGATGCTGGGCCAAAGCCTGTTCCAGATCGGCCATATCGTCCGGGTTCCAGTCTTCATCAAAGCGGGTTTGTGGTGCCTGTACAAATAAGCGATTCGGCAGACTTGAACCAAAAATCTGATGCATGCCAGTGACCGGATCGCAGACCGACATCGCATTCCAGGTATCGCCATGGTAGCCGGAACGCGGAGTAATAAAATTGGTTTTTTGTGGCTGGCCTTGCGCAGTCCAGTACTGCACCGCCATTTTTAACGCGACTTCAACCGCCACTGAACCGGAATCGGCATAGAAAATCTTATCCAGACTCGGTGGAGTAATTTGCAGCAGTAATTTGCCCAGCTCAATGGCCGGATCATGGGTCAGACCGCCAAACATGATATGTGACATCTGCTGTAACTGGTCGGTCACAGCCTGATTCAGTTCAGGATGGTTATAGCCATGAATAGCACACCACCACGATGACATGCCATCAATCAGACAGCGGCCATCTGCGAGTTCAATGGTCGCACCATAAGCCCGCTTTACCTTGAAGGTCGGCAGCGGCTGGGTCATGGAAGTATAAGGATGCCAAAGATGTTGCTGGTCAAATAAATCGGTCATCCCGGACTCCCTGTCTGGTTTAAAATATGCATGAGCTCGATCTTACTCCCGCCACACAGAAAAAGAAATTGCGGGAATTATCATTTCCGCTGAAGGGTCAGGAGAGTTGCTTTAAATAGTCAATAATTTTCTGTGTAACCACATCTGTTTCAAACAACGGGATGCCATGCGAGCCAGAAATCACTTCCACCTGAAGATTTGTTGCAGCTAAATCCTGTAAATCTTCTGCAACTTGGCAAGGAACCAGCTGATCTTCATGTGCCAGCAAATGATATTGTGGAGCCGGATAATTTTTTAAGATGGTCACCAGATTAAGCTGTTCCAGCAAAGCTAATCCCTGTTTTAACAAGGTTAGAGATTGCGGCTGGATTAAACTTTGTAATTTCTGTAAATCCTGCCGGCTCTGGGCACTACCCTGACAGACCAGATAACCAAAACGTTTTAAGGTCGCGGCCGCATCTTTGGCAAAGCCCTGTTTAAACTGCTGAAAAGTCTCGGGAACCATCCCGTGGGGCCACGCGTCTTGCGCAACAAAACACGGATTCGAAGCCAAAGTAATGAGCGCTTGCGGCGCCTGTCCGGATTGCGCCAGTGCATCGGCCAGTAAGGTTGCCAGCTGCCCACCCAGAGACCAGCCCATCAGCACGCTATAGCCTTTGGCCCGTTCCAGCTGCTGCTGGAACTGTACCGGATCCGCCGCATTAAAAATGTTCAGGACATCGACCTGAATGCCGTGTTGCATTAGGCTATGTTGTACAGGCTGTAACAGGCCGGTTCCTCCGCCCCATCCGGTGATCAAAAGTATACGCTGCTGCATTGTGCTGTCCTTGTTTCCATCTAGTCGCAGTATAGTAAAAATAGCGACGCCTGCACTGCATCAAAATCGCCAAATCTCGACCATAAAAAACCCGGCCAGTGCCGGGTCAATGTTGGGTTGGGCTTACATTTGCGATTGAATGTAGTTCTGCAAACCAATGAGTTCAATTAAACGCAACTGTTTTTCCAGCCAGTAAGTATGGTCTTCTTCGGTATCTGACATTTGCTGACGCAGCATGTCACGGGTGATGTAATCGCCCTTGTCTTCTGCCAGCTTAACACCTTGGGCCAGTTTTTCACGTACCTCATATTCTAGCTTTAAATCGGCTTTTAAGCAGGATAGTACGTCGGTACCGACGTCAATATCATCACGTTGCATATTCGGAGTGCCTTCAAGGAACAGAACCCGGCGAATCAAGGCATCGGCATGTTGTGATTCTTCCTGCATCTCATGGTCGATGCGTTCATAAATCTTGCTCAGGCCCCAATCTTCATACATACGCGAGTGAATCAGGTATTGATCACGAGCAGCCAGTTCGCCACCGATCAACATATTTAAATAGTCTACGACTTCTGGATTGCCACGCATTTTCATTACTCCCTTACGAATACGCTCATTATGGCGAAAGCCAAGCCAAGTTGCAAAAGATAATTTGTGTAAATATATGATTTTTATATAATTAAAATGAGAAGCATGTGCATTTACAGTTCTGGATTCAAACTTTTCCACATAAAAAAGAATTGCTTGCGCACATTTGTCTCACTTTTCATCAGCCCAAACACACAAAGCGGCAAATTTAGAATTTTGTAACTATCAAAAACGGTTCTTATTTCTGCGGTTTTTACGATTTTACTGCTGTGCTTTCTCTGTTTTGACCTATCACCAGATTCAGGCAGCAACCACTCAATCTAGAGAGCGGTTGCCTGCTGTTCTGTTAGCCCTGGGTCTGGCCATATTCAGCCATCAGGCTCAGAAACTGATCTTCATTCATGACCGGAATACCAAGTTTCTCCGCCTTCTCCAGTTTGGAACCGGCTTTTTCACCCGCCACCAGACACTTGGTTTTACTGGAGACACTGCCACTTACCCGGGCGCCGAGCGCCTGTAGCATTTGAGTGGCTTCATCACGGCCCATTTTGCTTAAAGTACCGGTAATGACCCAGCTTTCACCATTTAACGGCTGACGGGTCGGCGCCAGCGGTGCATCCCAGTGAATACCGGCCGCCAGTAAACGGTCCAGCACTTCCAGGTTATGCGGTGCCTGGAAAAAGTCCAGAATCCATTCTGCGGTAATATCGCCGACATCCGGGGTTTTCTTGAGCGCCTCCAGATTGGCAACACGTAAGGCATCCAGCGTCTGGAAGGTATTGGCCAGCATCCGCGCGGTGGTTTCGCCGACACCTCGAATCCCCAAGGCATAAATAAAGGCACCCAGCGTGGTTTTTTTACTGCGTTCAATTGCATCGAGCAGGTTTTGTACCGACTTCTCGCCCATCTTTTCAATCTTGAGCAAGGCCTCACGATGTTCATGCAGATGGTAAATGTCCGAAACATCTTTGAGCAGATTCAGATGCAGTAATGATTCCACCCAACGATCACCCAGACCTTCAATATCCATGGCCTTACGCGAAACAAAGTGACGGATGGCCTCAATCCGCTGCGCTGCACAGTACAGGCCACCGGAACAGCGTGCCAACGCTTCGCCTTCCGGCATCACCACCGGCGAATCACACACCGGACAGCAGGCAGGTAGCTGTACGGTTTCAGCCTCCGCCGGACGAAATTCCGGCCAGACTTTTTCAACTTTCGGAATCACATCGCCGCTGCGATAGACACTGACCGTATCGCCAATCCGCACATCTAGACGATGGATTTCACCAATATTGTGCAAGGTGACATTAGACACTGTCACCCCACCCACTGCCACCGGATTCAGGCGCGCCACCGGGGTCAAAGTACCGGTACGGCCTACCTGCCAGTGAATATTTTCAACTGTAGTCAGCGCGGCGACTGCCGGGAATTTATAAGCAGTGGCCCAGCGCGGTTCGCGGCTTAAAAAGCCAAGCTGCTGCTGCTGTTTCAGGTCATTGACTTTAATTACCATGCCGTCAATTTCAACACTCAGCTGCGAGCGTTCCTGATTGATCTGCTCATAGACTTCTTGCACGGCCTGAATGCTGTCACAAACAAAATGACGCTCACCCACAGCAAAACCAAGCTGATGTAACCAGTCCAGGCTTTCGGACATGGTGTTCAGGCCATGATGCGGCACGCACTGGGCAATGCCATAGGCATAAAACGCCAGTGGACGTGAGGCCGCAATTTTCGGATCCAGCTGGCGCAAGCTGCCGGCCGCAGCATTACGCGGATTGGCAAAGGTCTTTTCGCCTTTGGCCAGATTAGCGGCATTGAGTTTTTCAAAACCCGATTTGGGCATCAGCACTTCACCGCGCACTTCCAGAAACTCCGGAATGCTGTACTCCGCTGAAGATAAGATTTTCGGCAGGTTGCGAATGGTTTTAACATTGTGAGTAATATCTTCACCGGTTTCGCCATCGCCGCGGGTCACGCCGCGCACCAGCACGCCATTGGCATACCACAAGGAAATCGCCAGCCCATCAAATTTCAGCTCGACATCATATTGAATGGTCTGGTTGGGTAAACGCTCTTCGGCGCGGCGGGCAAAGGCAAACAGTTCATCCTGGTTAAACACGTTACCTAATGACAGCATTGGTACCGCATGGGTGACGCTTTCAAATTTGCTTAAGGGCTGTCCGCCAACTTTATTGGTTGGGGTATCGGCCTGAATCAGATCGGGATATTGTTGTTCTAAGGCTTTAAGTTGATGAAACAGCTGATCATATTCACTGTCTGCAATAACGGGCTGATCCAAGACATAATAGGCATGATTATGCTGGGCTAAAATCTGGATCAATTGGCGCATTTGCGCCACCACATCTGCATGTTGAGTCATATGTTCACCATAAAAAAGGGCGGTGATCCCGCCCTTAAAAAATTTTGTCGCTTGGCCGTATTATAGAAACCGGAGGCTGTGGTTTCAATTCAGTTATGCCAGCGAAGCCTGACCTGCGCGATAATCAATCGCCTGATGACGCCAGTGTTCGCGTAATTGCGGGGTTAATTCCAGATGGTTCTGGTCATACACGGTGCCATCAATTTCACGGGCAATCAGACCGGAAATGCTGATCATGGTATCAAAGGCATTTTGCACATCGCTATGTGGCAGGGCCAAGAAAAAGGCCAGACCTTTGACCTGTTCATTCGACAGGGTTTCCAGATCAAAACCGTCGGCGCCGTTGTCGGTAATTTGCAGCACTGAGAACAGCAGTTTGGAACCATCTTCGTTATAACGGTGGAAGCAGGACATTTCACCAAAGCGCAGACCATATTTAAGCAGCACTTTCAGGGTTTTCTCCCCTGATAAAATCCGGCGTTCCGGGAAAATATTCAGGGCAATAAATGATTCTGCAGTGGCCAAAGCGCTTTCATCATCTACCAGTTGCTGTTCATGCAGATGCGCATCCAGAATACTGCTTTCTTCTTCAAATTCACGAATATCGGCTTTTTCAATCTGGCTGTTGAGGCTAAATTCAGCTGGCACAGTTTCCGTTTTTTCGGTATCTACCCCAGCTTGAGTCTGTTCAGTCAATGCTGATTCTGGTGCAGATTCAGCAGCATGGGCTACAGCAGTCGCGGCAGCTGCAGCGGATTCAGTTTGGGCAGTTTCGGTTGAGGCCTGTTCTGCCAGATTTTCTGCCTTTGCTTCTACCTCAGTCTTGGCTGCAGGTTCAGCATCTACAGATGTCGCGGCCTGTGCTTCGGTTTTCACCTGCGCTGTTTCGCTCGGCTCAGTCAGCTGCGTTTCAGTCATGGCCTGTGGCTCAATTTTGCTGTTTGGCTCGGCGGCAGCAAGATCAGCATCGCCCAAAGTCGGTTCTACGCGCTGGGCCGGTTCAGTCTGCAACTGATGACGGACATGACGCGGAATGATCGGCTGCTGGCTATCGGCATTGACCTGCAGCTCGGAGTCCAGCGAAGGTGCTGCATCGGCCGGTTTTTTCAGGATCATTCTTAAACCGAAACCCATAATAATGAGCGCGATAATAATCCCAATGATTGTGGTGATTTCCATGTTATGCCTCCGCGACTAGACCGTATTCTGTAGCATCTTCTAGATTTACGCTGACTAATTTTGATGTTCCCGGTTCAGGCATAGTAACACCTAATAAATCGGTTGCCATCGTCATTGCCAGCTTGTTATGTGTGATATATATAAATTGCACCTGTTCGGACAGTTCCTGGACCAGGTTACAGAAACGTCCGACATTGGCATCATCCAGCGGTGCATCGACTTCATCCAGCACACAAAACGGTGCCGGATTTAAACGGAAAATGGCAAAGACCAGTGCCAGTGCGGTCAGTGCTTTTTCTCCACCCGACAACAGCGCCAGTGAGCTGTTGCGTTTACCCGGTGGTCTTGCCATTAGTTTTACACCCGATTGCCAGTCATCTTCAAGACTTAAACTGGCTTCACCACCATTAAACACTTTGGGAAACAGCGCCTGCAGTTCGGTATTAATCTGGTCAAAGGTGGTCATAAACAGCTTGCGCGTTTCCTGATCAATACTTTTCATGGCCGCCTGTAACTGGGCCACGGTTTTTTCCAGATCTTCAATCTGATGGCTTAGTTCGGCATAACGGGCTGAAACTTCTTCATATTCTTCTGAAGCCGCCAGATTCACCGCACCCAATTTATCAAACTGCGCCTGGGCTTTTTCTAGCTGCTGCTGATGGGCCGTTACATCAATGTTCAGCCCCGGAATCAGCTCGCTGTTTAAGGCTTTCAGCTGTTCGGAATAATGCTGCAAGTCAGATTTGGCCGCTTGCCAAGCCAGACGTTTTTCTTCCAGCTGGCTACGCAGTTTTTCATCCTGCTGCTGCTGTTGATGGCGCTGCTCGGTCAGCTGCTGCTGTTTGCTCTGAATCTGGTTCAGTTCCAGCTGCCATTCATTCCAGGTCTGTTGCAGTTTTTCCGTCTGCTGCTGCTGCTCGGCAAACTGGCTGGCTAGTGCCGGCAATTCCAGCTGCACCGGATCGACAAACTTTTTCGCCTGCTCCATTTGTGCTGCAATCTGCTGATGCTGGGTCTTTAAAAAACCACCATCTTTTTCCAGCAGTTCCAACTGCTGTGTGGCTTGTACTGACTGGCGTCTTAACAGTTCCAGTTCCTGCTGCTGTTGCTGATATAGCTGCTGCGCCTGCTCCAGCTGTGCCGTTAATTCTTCCAGCTGGAATTGCAGGGTTTTATAGTTTGGCAGCGCCTGTTCCAGCTTGAGACTCAGCGCATGCAGATCAATTTCCAGATCATCTTTTTGCATGGCATCTTCTTCCAGCTGCTCCTCCAGTTGCTGCAGCTGATGCTGTAATTGCTGCTTCTGCACGGCAAAGGCCTGCGCGGCGCTCTGGATTTTGGCAATCTGCAGATCCAGTGCCTGCAATGCCTGCTGCTGCTGTTTCAGCTGCGCCTGTTGTTCATGAAGCTGTTGCTGCAGCTGCTGGCACTGCTGTTGGCTGATGTTAAAGTCCTGTTCGGCCTGTTGCAACTCGGCCTGTTTCTGACTCAGTAGCCCATCAATTTCTTCCAGACGGATGCGATGGCTTAAAGCCCCCTGCGCCGATAGTGAGGCTTCATCAAACAGTAAACCAATTACCCAGTCCGGCCCGACCTGATAGCCATCTAGGGTTAGAATGCTCTGCCCAGCCTGTAACTTTGGCTGTAATTGCAGCGCCTGCGCTAAATCATCAGCCAGTGCCACCTGTTGCCATAAAGAAGAAGATGGCGATTCAATCCAGTCCGCCAGACAGCTTAAATTTGCCAGCTGAATCGGTGCGTGCTGGGCAGCAGGTTTTAACTGGCGTGCCAGACTGTCCTGAAAGTTGTCATCTGCATCAAGCATTTGCGCATTCAGCCATTTGGCCAGAAACTTCTCAATTAATGCCGCATGCGGTTTGGCAGCATCGTTCAGGGTTAGCACCTGCATTAAGGCGGTGTGCTGTAACTGCTGTTTGGGGCTGTTTTTAATCAGTAGCTGATTCAGGTTTTTCTGCTCGGCCTGGAGCACCTGAATTTCCGATTTCAGCTCAGTACTGCTATTTTTATGCTGATTCAGCAGGCTGTGCGCCTGTTGCAACTGCTGTTGTTGCACCTGAATCTGCTGCTCCAGCTCGGCCAGCTGCTGGCTTAACTGGGCTTTGTCCTGGTTCAGCTGCTCGACTTCATCGTGCTGGGCCTGACTTTGCAGCGAGCTGCTCTGCTGCTGCAAGGTGTATTTTTGCTGTTCAATCCGGCTGATATTTTTTAGCAACTGTTCGCTCTGGGCCAGCATTTGCAGTTTTTGCTGCTGCTGTTTTTCCACCTGCACCTTAATCTGCTCAAACTGCTGCTGCACCTGTTGCTGCTGGGCTTTGAGCTGCTGCACAGCCTGTGCCTGCTCTTGCGTGCTTTGCTCTGCCTGTTGCAGCTGCTCGGTATACTGTTCCTGCTGGCTGAGTACTGTTTCTAGCTGCAGATCAATCAGCTGCAGACGTTCTTTGGTCTGGGCTTTCTGTTCCTGCAACTGAGCCAGCGTACTGCTGTTTTGCTGGACCAGCGACTGTTTCTGCTCCAGAGTCATTTTCAGCTCAGCCAGTTTCTTTTCAGCCTGCTGCCATTCATTCTGTAATGGTGTCGATTGCTGAATCAGACGCTGGAACAGCTCACTGGTATTGCCCAAATCATGTTCCAGCGTGCTCAGTTCGGAACGGGTCAGCTTGAACTGTTCGCCCAGTTCGGTCATCTGCACAGTATATTCCTGCTGCAAACGGCTGCTCTGCTCGCACTGGAACGATAAAATTTCAATTTTGATGCTGCGAATCTGGCTTTCTAAAGTCTTGTACTGCAGCGCAGTTTCCGACTGGCGTTTTAGAGTTTTGAGCTGGCCTTTCAGTTCACTGGCAATATCTTCCAGCCGCGATAAATTCTGGCTGGTATGATCCAGATGCAGCATAGTTTCACGGCGACGGGCCTGATAACGCGATACCCCGGCCGCTTCTTCAATAAATACCCGCATTTCTTCCGGTTTGGCATCGACCAGACGGTTAATCATGCCCTGTTCGATAATGGCATAGGAGCGCGGCCCTAAACCGGTGCCGAGGAAAATATCGGTAATATCACGGCGCCGGCATTTGGTGCCATTTAAAAAATATTCTGACTTGCCATCGCGGTTAACCTGACGTCGCACCGCCAGTTCGGTATAGGCGTTATACGCGCCACCCAGCTTGCCATAGGTATTGTCAAAGCGCAGTTCGACACTGGCCATGCCCACCGGTTTACGCTTGGCGGTCCCGGTAAAAATTACATCCTGCATGCTGCCGCCACGCAGCTGACGCGCGCTGGATTCACCCATGACCCAGCGAATGGCATCAATCACATTGGACTTGCCACAGCCATTGGGGCCGACCACGGCCGTCCGGTTGGCTTTAAAATGTAAGGTGGTACTATCGGCAAAAGATTTAAAGCCGGAAAGTTTTAAGCTGCTTAAACGCATAATGTCCCGATTAACGGCGTGAGCGGCGTGCCCAGGCCAGTTCAATTTGTTTCATACGGGTCAGAGATTCCAACACCAGATTGCGCAAGTGTCGACAAAAATCATCCATAAATAAAGAGGCTTGTTGTGATTTTCGGATTAAAATTGCATCAATTACCAGTTTAAATAGATCAAACGATTCCTGTAACTCCCGACGTGACGTATTCAGGGTTAAAAAATAGCTGCGCCGTAACGACGGCAGCAACTCTTGATAGAATTTCATCAGGTACAGATTGGCCACCATATCCTGCTGCTGGGCCAGGGTTTGGAAAATTAGGTCATAAAATTTTTCGGTATGACCCTGCCGGTATTCGGCCTCAATCTGCTCCATCAGCTTTTGCAGCTGTTCAATTTCATGATGACGCCAGGTTTCCGCAATGCGCTGTACAATCTGCCCCAGCAGCAGACTGCAGGTATCAAACAGGGCGCGCACCTGCTGGGCCGACATTTCCGATACAATCGCGCCGCGCCGCGGAAAAATTTCAATCAGATGGGTACGTTCCAACAGCAGCAGTGCCTCACGCACCGAACCGCGACTGACATCCAGCTCTTTGGCAATACGCAGTTCCTGAATGCGCTCGCCCTCTACCAGCTCGCCACTAATAATCTGCTCGCCGATATGTTTTGCAATCTGTTCAGATAAACTGTCTGTTTCTTGTTGTTGCATACTGTTCCTGTGTTATTTTTATACCATGCGCGCAGTTGCAGCGGGTCTTTCTTATTGTCTTTTTTACTGGCTTAGCGACCAAATTTCCATGACATTGTCCGACAATTTTCTGTCGCTATAGCCAATTTTTAACCACACTCTCGGGCGCTTAAAAATAAGCGCTAAAGCCTTGGTAAATAAAATACAGACCGACGGTGGTCAACAAACCTGAAAAACATTTTTTTAGCATGGCCGGTGACAAAATATGTGCAACTTTTGCGCCAAGCTTGGCGGTCATAAAGCTCATCACGCTAATGCCAATAAAGGCATATAAATGTACATAGCCCCAGGTATTCGGCACGCTCACCTCAGACTGCTGGCCAAACCAGACAAAACCTAATGCACCAGCAATAGCAATCGGCAAACCGCAGGCCGCCGAAGTGGCAACTGCTTTTTGCATCACCACACCACAACGGTTCAGGAACGGTACGGTTAAGCTACCGCCGCCAATCCCGAAAATGGCCGAGGCAATCCCAATTCCGCCGCCAGCCAGCATTTGCGCACCGGTTGAAGGCAACTGACGTGAAGGATCAACCGGGGTATTTGAACCACGGAACATGCGATAGGCCACCCACACCGCAAAGAAACCAATTACCAGCTGCAAGCCCTGCCCCGACATTAAATCGGCAATCCCGGCGCCAAAAAATGCACCCAGAATTAGGCCGGGCGCCAAATTGCGAAACACATTCCACATCACCGCACCTTTTTTATGGTGCGCCGTGACCGAACTGATGGAAGTTACGATAATGGTCGCCAGTGAAGTCCCGACCGCCATATGCATAATCACGCTAGGATCATAATTCAGCTGGGTAAATACAATGTACAAAATTGGCACAATAATTAAGCCACCGCCCACCCCGAACAGACCTGCAGCAAATCCGGCAATTGCGCCAATCAGTAAATATATGATTAACTCCATAAATTATATTCCACTATTCTCAGATTCATATGGATGTAGAGACTCGACAGTTACAACAACAGCTCAGCGAAGCCGGACAGCTTCCTGAAGTCCTCATTTTAAAACCTGTGACTACATCAACCAATGATGATGTACGCGAGATTGCTCAAAAAGGAATACAGAGCGTTCTGGTCTGTAGCGCCCGACAAACACAAGGCAGAGGACAACGCCAACGGCAATGGGTGTCCCCAGAAGGAAACGTCTATTTAAGCACATTGCTAAATTTACGAACACCCGTAGATGGCCGTTTAGCCCTGGAAATTGCCTTAAATATTTTGCAGATGCCAAGCCTGCGCCAGCTGAACCTGCAGGTGAAGTGGCCGAATGATTTATATAGCCCGCAAGGCAAATGGGGCGGTATTCTGATTGAGCCCCTGTCGACCCAGCAGGTCATTGTCGGGGTGGGGATTAATCTGGCGCCAATTCCGGCCGAGCAGATTGGTCAGCACGCCACTTCCCTGGCCGAATTGGGCCTAAATGATATTTCCCGAATTCAGCTGATTGCCGAGCTGTATCTGGCCATTCAGCAGGCACAAGAATGGTTTAACCATAACAGCTATCAACTGGCTTCACGTTTTAATCATCATGCCGCTTTTCAGCAACAGCCGGTAGAATTTGAACATCATGGCGGAGTGGCCCAGGGGCTGTTTTTAGGCATTCAGGATGATGGTGCGATTCAGATTGAAACCGCCTCTGGCGTTGAAGTGTTTTATCAGGGCCGTTTACGCCCGCAAATGTCGGGACAGTGAGCGCAGCACATGAAAAATTTATGGTTAGATATTGGCAATACCCGGCTCAAATACTGGATTACCGAACATCAGCAGATTGTAGAACATGCCGCTGAACTGCATCTGCAATCTCCGGCCGATTTACTGCTGGGCCTGATCCAGCATTTTAAAAGCCTGAACCTGACCCATGTCGGGGTATCTTCGGTACAGGACCAGAAAAACAATGAACGGATTCAGCAGATTTTAAAATTCCTGAATATTCCGGTGATTTTTGCGCGGGTACAGGCCGAATATGCCGGTCTGAGCTGCGGCTATGATATTCAGCAGCTGGGGATTGACCGCTGGTTGCAGGTGCTGGCCGTGGCTGAAGCCGACAAAGATTTATGTGTGATTAGCTGCGGCACCGCGCTGACCATTGATCTGACTCAAGGCCATCAGCATCTGGGAGGTTATATTCTGCCCAACCTATATTTGCAGCGTGATTCTTTAATCCAGCACACCAAAGGCATCCGGATTCCAGAAGCGGCCTTTGATGACCTAAGCCCCGGCACCAATACCTTGGATGCTGTGCATCATGGCATTTTACTGGGGCTGCTCAGCAGTATTGAATATGTCATGCAGCAATCCCCGCGGCAACTGGTGCTGACTGGGGGGGATGCGCCGCTGTTTGCCAAATTCCTGCAGCATTACCAGCCCTTAGTCGAACAGGACTTATTGCTGAAAGGTTTGCAGCGCTATATCCAGCATTACTCCACAGCAAACGAGTCTACACCGCTTATTCCACAATAATATGAGGCAGAATTGCCTGCCAGACTTCCACCAGTTCGGTACAGCCTTGAGAGTCAATAAAATGTCCCTGATGCTGTGCCTCAATGGCTTTGGCATCCAGGCTACGTGCCTGTTCCAGACTGAATTTTGGCAGTACCCGGTCATCGCCAGCTGAGTAAATCACCACCCGATGCGCAATCTGGCGTTTTAGCAAGTCAAAATCAATTTTACAGGCATCAATAAAAGGATTGACCTCGTCCAGCCGGCCCAAACGGCCATTAAAGCCGGCCACCAGCACCACCTGTTTAATTTTCTGGGTTTTCAGTTTCTTGGTCAGAAAGTGCAAAGTGGCAATACAGCCCAGACTATGAGCAATGAAAATGGTGTTTTCGTCAATCTCATCGATCTGCTCATCCATTTGCCGCTTCCACACTTCCAGAGTTGGCGTTGGCGATGGATCGAGTCTTAACACTTTCAGACTGGCTTTTTGCTGGTCGGCATATTCCTGAATCCAGGGAAACCAGTTTTCATCCGGACTGGCGGTATAACCATGTACCACATAAATTTGTGCCATTGTTGTGCTCGCTGTTCGTTCCTGATGCACATCAGTGTGCCCGAAACAGCGCGGCTTTCGGGTAAGCGTCTGTTGGGTTTTCTTAAAGATCACCGCAGCACGTTCGCTTGAATCGCTTAAAAATGGAGAGCAACAAAAAGGCGCACCCGGCGCCTTGTTGTTTTGAATCCCTTATTTTTTCGGTTCTTTACCACCGAACAGCGGGCCCATACCGCCGCCACCACCAAACTGCTTTTGCAGATTGCCCAATGATTTCATCATTTTTGCCATACCCGATGGATTGGCAAATTTCTTCATCATTTTGGCCATTTGCGCATGCTGTTTAATCAGTTTATTGACTTCAGACACATCCATACCACAACCGGCCGCAATACGTTTTTTACGGCTTGGGTTCATCAGGTCCGGATTACGGCGTTCTTTGACGGTCATCGACTGGATGATGGCCTCCATCTTTTTCACCTGCTTCTCTGGGTTTGCCTGTGCAATCGCATCCTGAATACCAGAGTTACTCATGCCCGGCAGCTTGTCCAGGAAGCCCATCATACCGCCCATTTTATTCATTTGCTCAAACTGCATCAGCATGTCTTCAAAGTTGAAGCTGCCGCCTTTTTGCAGTTTTTTCGCCATTTTTTCGGCTTTTTCTTTGTCGATTTTGCGTTCAACTTCTTCGACCAGAGAAAGCACATCACCCATGCCCAGAATACGCTGTGCCACACGTTCCGGATGGAATGGCTCGAGGGCATCGAGTTTTTCACCCATCCCCAGGAATTTGATTGGCTTGCCAGTAATGGCACGCACCGACAGCGCCGCACCACCACGCGCATCACCATCCGTTTTGGTGAGAATGACACCGGTTAATGGCAAGGCATCATTAAAGGCTTTGGCAGTATTGGCCGCATCCTGACCGGTCATGGCATCAACCACGAACAGGGTTTCAGTCGGGTTAATCGCTGCATGCAGCGCTTTAATTTCGTCCATCATGTCATCATCGACATGCAGACGACCGGCGGTATCGACAATTAACACATCGGCAAACTGGATTTTTGCCTGCTCAATGGCACGATTGGCAATATCAATCGGGCGTTCATTGGCATTCGATTCCAGGAAAATCGCACCGACATCCCCGGCCACTGTTTGCAGCTGTTTAATTGCCGCTGGACGATAAACGTCGGCAGACACCATCGCCACTTTTTTCTTTTGACGTTCCTGTAAGAAACGTGCCAGCTTGGCTGCCGTGGTGGTTTTACCCGCACCCTGCAAACCGGCCAGAAGCACCACCACTGGTGGTTTTGCTGCAAGGTCAAGGCTCTCGTTGGCCTCGCCCATCATTTTGGTTAATTCGTCATAAACGATTTTAACGAATGCCTGACCCGGTGATAACTGTGTCATCACTTCCTGACCTAATGCCTCTTCCTTAACTTTCGCGATGAATTCACGAGTTACAGGTAACGCCACATCGGCTTCAAGAAGTGCCATACGTACTTCACGTAACGTATCTTTAATATTGTCTTCGGTTAGCTGCCCTGAGCCAGTAACATTTCTTAAACTCTGCGTGAGTCGTTCTGTTAAGGTATCAAACATTGCAAAATCCGCTTAAAATAGCCATCAGCAAAAAAATGTTTCTTAAAATAGAAAATTTATGCATAAGATGCTATAGGATACTGTAGTTCGCATCGAATTTATATAAATGAATATTCATCATCCTGAAAAAGGTTTGACATGAGCAGTCTCCCCTTGGTTTACACGATTCTGGCATTAATCGCTTATACCACTTCGTTCTGGTATTTATTTATGCATTTAATGTCCAAGCGTGCTCCAAACCATTGGTTTATTGGTATTGTGCTGGGCTTGGGTTTATGTTTGCACGCCGCTGTGCTGTATAACGACATGCTGCTGCCGATGGGCATTAACTATAACGTGTTTAACCTGATGTCCTTTACCTCAGGCTTAATGCTGTTATTAAGTGTGCTGTTTAGTACTTACCGGCCGGTGATTGCGCTAAACCTGATTGGGATTCCAGTGGCCGCAACCGGCCTGATTCTGGGGCATTCCTTTAGCGGTTTAAACCTGTTTGTCGAAAACAATTCTTTAGGTCTGGATATTCATATCCTGCTGTCGTTATCGGCCTATGCGGTCTTGCTGATGGCCACCATTCATGCGGTCTTGCTCTGGTTTCAGAACCGGGAGCTGAAAAACAAACAGAAACGCCGGATTTGGGTGAATTTGCTGCCACCGTTTCAGGCCATGGAAGAGCTGCTGTTTGATATGCTGATTGCCGGCTTTATCCTGCTGACGCTGGCATTGGGTTTTGGTTTCCTAACCATTGATAACTTCTTTGCCCAGCACTTAGCGCATAAGACTGCCTTTAGTATTATTTCCTGGTTTATCTATGGCGCGCTGCTGTTGGGCCGTTATAAATTTGGCTGGCGTGGCCAGAAAGCCATTCGCTTTACCATTATTGGCTTCTTCTTGCTGGCGCTTGGCTTTATTGGTTCCAAGTTTGTGTTACAGATGATTTTGGGCAAGTAAGATGCTTTTGTTCAGTTTGCCACATTAAAAGCGTGGAACAGTGATTAAATAATAAGCGTGAAACATGATAAATTATTAAAAAAGCCCAAGTATCCGTACCTGAGCTTTTCACCATACAATAAGACTATGATTTATATGGAATAAAAAATAGTATTTCGTATAACGTGTATTATGTTAATTTTAGGAAATTTAAACATTTACCTTATAATTTAACTGTAGTTCATCCGCATTTTCCCCTCTAATGCCCCAGTTTTCTTTAGGGGTTTCAAATATAGTTATCTCAACATCATTTAAATCAATACCACATAGATTGTTTATATTTTCGAATAGAGTCTTAATAAATGCTTTTTTAGTCTCTTTTGTTCGTCCATCGAACATGGAAATTTCAATAATTATATAAGATGTACTGCGGTCTGCTGGATATATAAAATTTTTGGATTGTAGTGGAATAAAACGTTGAAACCTTTTTTCTTCAGGGTATTTTAATTCTTTAACTAAAGCCTGATGGATAGCTTTACTTAAATTATCACGATGTAATTCTATAGTTTCATCTAAAGCATAAATTTTTATCTGTGACATTACTTTCTCTAAATTAAAACCCTAATTTTAGCTTAATCTCCTCCCTCCCATTTAACATAATGGCGATTATACGAAATGCATTTGTATAATAATTTAAAAATCAATTACTTAGAATTTTAACCGTGATCACAAAAACAGCAGAAATCAACTTTTGTAATAAGTTGGTGAGTTTTTAAGCGGATCTGTAACATTTCGCCAGTAAAATTGACTAAAAAAACGATCAATTTGGCAAGCAGAGCCCATTTCATCGGCTTTCAGGATCCGAAACTACCCCCAATTGCTGTGGATAAAATTTAGCCTATTTTGTAGGTTAGAACGCACAAGAATATCGGCTATTTGCGGCTATTCTGAAAACTGGAGTTTTCCTATGATGAACTCATCAGGAACAGGAAGTTCCATAACATAAAACAAAAATTATAAGTTATTGCACATGGACCAGAGGGTACAACAGCACAATCAGCAACGATGAAAAACCCCGGCAGGATGCCGGGGTTTTTTTATTATCTAAACTTTTAAATCAGAGTTGGATGGGCATCCAGAATGCGAATTAAAGTCGCTGCAGGACCAGTCGGATAACGACGGCCTTGTTCCCAGTTTTGCAAGGTTCTCGCACTGATATGTAAACGTGCAGCAAACTCTGCCTGGGTTAAGCCAGTTTTCTCACGTACTTCTTTAATATCTGGTAATTCAAGCTCAGTCACTCGGCTTGCTTTCATTTCATTGCGTTTGATGGCACCAGCTTCTTTGATTGAAGCAACCAGGTCATCAAATAAGTTGTTATCCATGAAATTGCTCCTTCACTAATTGACGTAGGATCGAAGTCTCTTTGTCTGTCAGATTATCTTTCGTAGACTTTGGATAAGCCACTAGGAAAAATATCTGATCATCTTCTGTGACCCAGTAATAGATCACACGGATACCGCCACTTTTACCTTTATTACCTTGAGCACAGCGTACTTTACGAATGCCACCGCCATTCTTGATTAAGTCACCTTTATCAGGCTGTACCAAGAGATCTTGCTGGAGCTGACGATACTCTTCATCACTTACAAGCTCTTTGATTTGCTTGGTAAAAATACTGGTTTCAATGAATAGCATAGGTTTGAGTACGTCAATGGCGTATAAGAATTTTAGCAGTTTTAGAATAAAAAAACGAGAGCTGTGAACTCATTGCTGTCCCACAATTTTTCACAAGAGGAAGCTCATTTGAGCTTCCTCTTGTTTTATGGGTATTTTATCGGGTGAAAATAAAGCTTTTAAAGTTCTTCTTTCAAACAAATTCACTTGAATTATTC